>MWBZ01000023.1 GCA_002069765.1 bacterium ADurb.Bin243 | reverse complement strand
TAAAAGAATAAAAAGCCTTATCGAAATTTCCAGAAGTCCTTTAGTTCTCAACTCTCCACTCTGAACTCTTAACTTAATTTAAATATTTTACCCATACGATATGAAAAAGAACCTAATTATATTTATTGAACCTGCGATGCCTGGAATTAAAACTAAAACTCCAGATCTAAAGTATCGTTTTTATGGGGCTTAAAGCCGAGCTTTTCATAAATTTTTCTCGCGCTTTTATTCGCGGGCGTTACTTCAAGGCGCAGCGCGACCGAATCCGCAAATTTAACTTCGGCGAGATATTTAATAAAACCGCCGGCGATGCCTTTGCCGCGGAATTCTTTTTTTACATAAAGTTCGTCGATGAAGCATACGTTTCCGCCGAATTCATTGCTCCAGAAATTAATGAGAATAGAATAGCCGGCGATTTCGCCTCCGCATTCAATAATCATTATGCAGCCGAGCTCGGGATGCCTGCAAAGCCGTTCGAAAGTCTTTTTAATTTGAGGCAAAATTATCGGCCTGTCGCTCGGATCTTCACGGTAAAGGGCCTGAATGAGTTCGGCAGCCGGATCGCTATCGGAATTTTTAAATTTTCTATACTCTATGTTCATAACAGATCAGCAATGCCGCCTTCTTTAAGAACGCTGATAAGCTGCACTTTCGCCTCTGGAGCAAAGAGTTTATAATTTTAACGTCGCATATTAAATGACAGGTTTATTATTTTATCATAACCGGCCTCGATTTTCAACAATTTTTACGAGCCGTTCAACCAATTGTTTTAATAAAGCCGCCCGCTTGCCAGACCCGCACAAATCAATTGCCTCGCGTTAAGATTCCTCCGAACGGAATTTTAACTTTCTTCAGAGCGATTTTGGCGGGGCATCGGTCATAAAAACCCATACTGGCATTTGCTTTTTAAAAATATTATTTGACATTAGATGGTTTTGGTGATAGACTGAATCTAATTTGATGTGTTGTCAAAAACGTTTTTGATTAATAGCATTTTTATAATTTAATATGGACGATTTCAAATATAAAAACACATGCGAACCGCATAAAAAAGAGCAAAAGCCTTTTGTGCCGCTTTTTTTTATTCAAAGACCGCTTTTTAAGGACTCATTCAAATATATCGAACCCCTGGGCCTTATGTCCCTCGCCGCGTTTATAGGCGATAAAGGCTATGAACCCGGGGTGTTTACCGGAACGTCCATAGACGCGCTGAATTTACTTGAATTGGAATCCGCAAGGCGTCCCATCGCCGCGATCGGCTTCTACTGCGATTTTGAAAATGTTTCTCTAATAGAAAGTTTCGGCGGGCTTATCGCCGAAAAATTTTCGGTACCCGTCATAGTCGGCGGGCCTCAGGCGTCCGCGCTTGATAAAGATTTTTTGGCTCTTATTCATTTCATGTGGGTAAGTTGTCAGTGAATAGTGTAGAGTGGATAGTGAATAGTTGAGGCTGGGGCTCGCCCTGCGAGCTTTATATATAAAATAAAAAAAAAAGACTTATCGAAATTTCCAAAAGTCCTTTAGTTCTCAACTCTCCACTCTGAACTCTTAACTTAAATTTAAATATTTTACCCATACGATATGAAAAAGAACCGATTTTTTCCTGCGCTCAAAAGCCGTCGCCGCCGCAGTAGGCGAAGGCGAAGAAACTCTTTTCGAACTTCTCGAATTTATCGTTTATAAAAAAGGCGAACTGAAACGGATAAAGGGCATAACCTTTATCGACGGCCAGGGCGCGCTCGCGTCAACCGAAGAACGCGAACCCATCCAGGACCTCGATTCGCTCGCGCATCAAAAGCGGTCATATTCCCTTACGGGGCCTAAGTCTAATATAGCCATACTTACCGGCCGCGGCTGCCCTTTCCGCTGCGCGTTCTGCTTTATGGGCGGAGCCGCGAAGAAAGTGCGCCTCAGAAGCGTCGGCAATGTCATGGCCGAAATCAGAAAATGCCTGGACGAAAACCCCGGAATAAAATACGTATGGTTCGCCGACGATACCTTTACTCTCAGCCGCGAAAGACTCGAAGAGTTTTGCGTCGAACTTTCAAAATTGAGGCGCGAAAGAGATTTCGTCTGGTTCTGCGAGGGGCATCCAGGCCTTATCGCCAGATGGCCCGAAATGATCAAACGCATGGTCGATTCCGGGCTCGTGCGTATGCAGATCGGCATAGAAACCGGTTCCGCCCGGCTGATCGACCTTTACCGGAAACAGACGAGCCTCGCCGAGATAGAAAAGGTCGTAAGCGCCTGCCGCGACGCCGGACTCGCGCAGCTTTGCGGAAATATCATAATCGGAGGCGCCTGCGAAACCTCCGAAACGCTCAGCGAGACATGGAATTTCATCGACCGCCTGCTTGGCATGGCGCCGGGAATGCTCGATATTTCATTTACGCTTTTTACGCCGTATCCCGGCGCGGCGATAACCGAATGCCCGCTTGATTTCGGCGTCGAGATCGCCGACCGGGCGTCGCTTACTTCTATCGGGGATTTTCCCGTTTCAAGAACGAAAGCTCTCGACATATACGATATTTCGGCCGCCAAATACGACTTTACACAAAAACTGGTTTCGCGCATGAAAAAACTTCTGGCGGAAGGCCTCGTCCCGCGCGAACTGATAATGAGCCATTATCGCCTCAGCGCGCTGTACGGCATTTCGAGCGTCTGGCACAGGGCCGTTTATTCGCAGGACCCTTTCCTGAACAGGAAGTACAGTTTGCTCTCCGGCAGCTCGGCTGAAACGCTCGGGGGCGTGCCGCGCGATCAAATCGATCAGTGGCGGCCTTTAAGGGTCTTTAGTTTATGGAACGCCGTCGCATGGCGTGAAATGACGCCGGAAATATCCGGATACGTTTTATCGCCGCTGGAATATCAGCTGATACTTCATTGCAGCGGAAAACTAAAGCTCGGCGAGATCATCGAAAGGCTATATTCGATTTTCATGAAATCTTTCGAATCATTCGAAGAATTTAAAAGCATGGCCTTCGAAATACTTTGCGATTTCGATAAGAAAAACTGGATTGTATTCAATAAATATTGATAATGGAGCTATCATGCACGGAAAAGTCCTGCTGTTAAATATTCACAGGTTCAATTACGACCTCATGCAGATAACGAACGAGTCTCCCGGACTCCTTTATCTGGCCGGATACCTGGAAAGCCGCGGTTACGACGCGCTTGTCTTTCAGGGCGAGCCGACGTTACAAAATACAAGCAGGGCGTGTTTTCCCACAATCTGGGCTACGAGAGGCTCTACCGGAGCGGAACCACGATTTCACCTTCCATCGCCGTTTCAACGAGCGAATCCAACGATCCCGAAAACCGCGCGCCACGCACCACCGAAAAAGTCCAATTCGCCATAACCAGGCCGCTCGGGCGCGACAACAATTTCCAGGCCAACGCGGCCGCCGAAAAATCCTCGAAAATCGAGCTGGAAAGCGCATCGTTAGACAGCCTTTATACTATATCCCAGACCGTGCACGACGTTATACAGTCTTACTGGAGCTACGCTTATTCATATAAAGCCCTGAAAGTGGCCGAAGAATCTAAAATCCGTTCCGAAAAGCTTTACAACGACACAAAAATTCTAGTAGAAAACGACGAATTGGCGGCCTCCGAGCTCGACCAGCTTGCCGCCAACCTGAACCAGAAAATAGCCGACTGCGAAAAAGCCTCGCAGGCGCTCCTTAAGGCCCGCAACGATCTAAAAGTAGCCGCCGGAGTGCCTAAAGATTCGCCTTTGATATCGGGGCCGCCCGCCGATTTTTTTCCAGCGGACCGCCTTGCGGGAGATAGCTCTGAAACGGCCCTGATGTCCGAAACGCTGACGGCATTCGCCATGGCCAACAGAAAAGATTATGCCGCGGCGCAAAAGCGCCTCGAATCTTTTAAATTCACTATCCCGGCGGCGAAAGACGCCCTGCGGCCTCAGGCCGACCTTCAAATCACCGCCGGCTACAACAGCAGAAAAGACGACAAGGGCGCGGCCGCCATTATTTCATCCATGCACGAAGGCGTGCCGGGGGCCAATATCAGCGCCACCGTCAGCTATTCGTTTCCGCCCGGCAACCGCTCCGCCCGCGCCGCCGTTATCAAACAGGAAGAGCAGTTCGTCCAGGCGAAGATCAAGGCCGAAGAAATCTCCCGCAAAATCGGCATCAATATAGAAACGCGGATAAGCGCGATCGTTTCGATTATCGGCCGCTACAGGCGCACGCTCGAATCCTGCCGCCTTTACGCGAAAGCCCTTGAAAACGAAAAAGAGAAGCACCGCATGGGCGTTTCTACCCTGCTGGACGTATTGAACACCGAAGACAGCCTGGGGCAGTCCGAACTTTCCCTGGAATCGATCGTGCTCGAATACGCGAACGCCCTGGCCGATTTAAGACATGAAGCCGGATGCATGGGCCGGCTCGGCACCTCGGAATGTGAAATAAAAATGGACGACTTAATAGCGTTACCGGAAGTGAAAAACCTTGAAAAATAAAATCTATTATTGCTTTTGCCTGCTGATGGCATTATCGTTCACATGCGGCTGCGAATTCGAAAGCGGCAGGGCGGCGCAGCGCGATAAAAAAATCGATTCGTCGCCCGCTATAAACGTAGGCGTGGTATGGCCGCTCGAGTCGAATTTTAAAAGTTTCGTCAACGGCGTCGTAATGGCGTCGGACGAAATCAACCTTTCCGGGGGCCTTCTCGGCAAAAAATTAAATATCGTTTTCAGAGACGACGAATCCAGCGTCACACGCGGCATGACGATAGCCGACGAATTCGCGGCGAATCTCGAATTATGCGCGGCGGTCGGTTTTTGCAATTCATACGTCACGATACCGGTATCAAAAATTTATAGCGACGCGGGGATCGTTATGATCAACACCACTTCCGTGGACCCGGCCTACAACTCTTTCAAAAGCCCGCTTCTCTTCAGGACGGCCCCGAACGCTAACGACATAGCCGCCAGGCTTGCCGGGCTGATAGACAAACTCGGTTATAAAAAAGCCGCCATTTGTTACGTCAACGACGATTACGGCCTGTGCTCCGCCAACGCGTGCGAGGACGAATTAAATAAGCTTTCGATATCGGTCGTCGATAGAAGGTCTTATTCTTCGGGAAACGCGAGCGAATTTAAACAGGTAATCGACTGCTGGAAGCTTTTGAAGTTCGACTGCGCGTTTTTTTTCGGCGGCCCGCCGGAAGGCCCGCAATTTATAAGGCTGGTCCGCAGGGCGGGAATTTTAACGCCGATATTTTGCGGCGACGGCATGAATTATCATGAATTCATAAACCAGGCCGGCGAATATTCTGAAGGTACCATAGTCACTTCTTTTTTTAATCCGTTAGATATAAGCTCGCGCAAAAAATCTAAATTTATCGACGAATATAAAAACAGGTTCGGCATGCTTCCCGACACTTATTCAGCGCAGGCTTACGACGCCGTTAAAATTTTAGCCGAAGCGATTAAACGCGCCGGAAGCGCCGTTCCAAAAAAAGTTTCCGCGGCGATGCGCGCCCTTAAAAACGAAGAAGGCGTAATCGCTAATTACGAGTTTGACGAAAAAGGCGAAATCCTGAATGAAAAAATAATTTTAAAAATAGTAAACGATAAAAAATTCGTATATATCGGTTCGACCGGCGAGGCCGATCTGATAAAAAACATAGATATAAAATGGAAGTGAAAAAATGTCCGGCGAACTTTTTAGAAAAGCTGCCCTGGAAAAACTCTCGACGCCCGATCAGCTCGACAGGCTTGTCGTAATAACTCATCCGCGAGGCTGGCTCGCGCTTTTAGCGGCGGCCCTGGCTATCGCCACGGGCTTAATATGGGGCGTATTCGGGACCATATCATATAAGGTCAGCGGCACCGGCATGCTCATAAAAACAGGCGGCCTTTTTAATATCAGCCATGACTTCACCGGAAAGATCATCGATATCCGCGTCCGCGAAGGCGATTTCGTAAAAGAAGGCGACGTAGTGGCCAGAATCGATCAATCCACAACCCTCAATCAGATAGTAGATCTGCGTGAAAAAATTAAAAACCTGGTCGCGCAGAAAGAAAAAACCATATCGTATAACTCTGAAAGTAATATTAAAAATATCGAATATATCGACGACGAAGCGAAAAAACTCAACGACTCGATCAAAAGCAATACCGAAAACCTGAAAATTTTAAATGAAAAATTGGCCAATCAGAAAACGCTGGTCGAAAAAGGGCTTATAACCAAAGACACGGCGCTTTCCACCAAACAACAGATCAACACTCTCGAAGAAACCATCGCATCATCCAAAAACCAGCTCAAAGAGCTCGAAGTGAAAAAAGTCGAAACGAAAAAGACGCAGAATGAAGAAATATATACGATCGACGGCCAGATCAAAGAAAATACAGACAACCTGAATACCCTTCTTAAAAAATATGAAGATTCGTCTAAAATAATCAGCCCCTATGCAGGAAAGGTCGTTCAGATAGTCGCCGCCATCGGAAAATCCGTCGCTTCCGGCGAAGCGATCGTCACTCTTGAGCTTATCGGAAAAAACATCAAGGATATCGAGGCGATCGTCTATGTTCCCATAGGCGAGGGCAAGCTGGTAAAACCGGGCATGGATATACGAATATCGCCGACGATAGTTAAAAAGGAAGAATACGGCTTCATTCTAGGCAAAGTGACGAAAGTATCCGAATATCCGGTCACATCCGCTCGAATACTCGAACTTCTGGCTAACGACCAGCTGGTTTCGTCAATAACCAATTCTGGCGCGGTGCTCGAAGTAAAAGCCGATCTCATAAGCGATAAAACGACTTACAGCGGATATAAATGGTCCACCGAAAAAGGGCCGCCGCTAAAAATCCAGAGCGGAACATTTTGCGAATCTCTGGTTACATATAAAACTGAAAGGCCCATAAATCTGGTTATTCCCATATTGAAAAAATGGACGGGCATCTATTACTAACGAATAGTGTACAGTGCATAGTGAACAGTGATATTGACAGCGATAGCGAATCGATAATAATTCATGAATTTATGTAAAGGTCATCGATGCCGAAAGAAACGATAAAAAAGAAATATAAAAGAGTCAAGACGCCCACTCTTATCCAGATGGAAGCCGTCGAGTGCGGCGCCGCTTCGATTGGAATTATTCTGAGTTATTACGGGCTTTTTATAACTCTCGAAGAGCTGCGTGAAAAATGCGGAATATCGCGCGACGGAAGCAAGGCATCAAACCTGCTTAAGGCCGCCCGCGGCTATAATCTCACGGCAAAGGGCTATAGATACGAACCCGAAGAACTCAGGTTCATAAAAGTCCCGGCGATAATACACTGGAACTTCAACCATTTTCTCGTGCTGGAAGGATTTTCGGGCAACAGGGTTTATCTCAACGACCCGGCGGAAGGCCCGCGCGTCGTTTCATTCGAAGAATTCAACGAGTCTTATACGGGCGTGGCACTGATATTTGAAAAGACGCCCGAATTCAAAACCGGCGGCCGTAAAAAAAGCATGATAGAAGCGATACTCAAAAGGCTGCCGGGCGCGGGAATGGCGCTTACATATTCGGTTCTGGCCGGCCTTTTCCTTGTAATTCCAGGCCTTGTCATACCGACTTTTTCACAAATATTCATAGATAATATACTGATCGGAAATTCGACCGACTGGCTGCGGCCGCTGATACTTGGAATGATTTTAACCGGCGTTCTGCGCGCCCTGCTCACGGCCCTTCAGCAGCACCACCTCTCGATGCTCGAAATCAAGCTGGCGCTTTCTACCTCTTCGAAATTTTTCATGCATGTCCTTCACCTGCCCATAGAATTTTTCGCGCAGCGCTTCGCCGGCGATCTCAGCTCGCGGCTTCAGTCCAACGACCAGGTCGCTCAGCTTTTTTCGGGCGAACTGGCCACCAACGCCCTGAACTGCCTTCTTATAGTCTTTTACGCCTTTTTGATGTGCCAGTACGATGTCATGCTCACCGCGATAGGCGCCTGCATAGCCGTTATAAACATACTCATATTAAAGTCGGTGGCCCGCCGCAAAGTGGATCAAAACCAGAAACTGCTTCAGATAAGAGGCAAGTTCACCGGCGATGCGGTGAGCGGCCTTTCTATAATAGAAACGCTTAAGGCGTCCGGGTCCGAAACTGACTTTTTCGCCAAGATCAGCGGCCTTCACGCGAACGTGATCTGCGCGTCGCAGGACATGGAAACGACGAACCAGTTCATAGCCTGCGTTCCGACGTTCCTCAACGCTTTGAATAACGCTCTAATTCTAGGCTTCGGAGGTTTTCTGGTCATGGACGGAAAGATGACCCTCGGTATGCTGGTGGCTTTTCAAAGCCTCATGGCGAGCTTTATCGAGCCGGTCAACAGGCTCGTCCAGCTGGGCTCTTCGCTTCAGGAGCTCGAAGGCAGCATGAACAGGATAGACGATGTAATGAATTACCGCGAAGATAAAAGGTTTACGGAAAAATGCGCGGAGCGCGCCGATGAAAAAATATCCAAATTAGAAGGTTTCGTCGAATTAAAAAACGTCACTTTCGGTTACAGCAGGCTCGAGCCGCCGCTCATAGAAAACTTCGACCTCAAACTCAAGCCGGGCATGCGCGTGGCCCTCGTAGGAAGTTCGGGTTCAGGAAAATCGACCGTCGCCAAGCTCGTTTCCGGCCTTTATATGCCGTGGTCGGGCGAAATACTTTTTGACGGGCGCCCGCGTTCGCAAATATCCAACGGCGTTATCACCAACTCGATTTCAATAGTGGACCAGGATATTTCCATTTTCGAAGGCAGCGTCAAAGAAAATATCATATTATGGGATTATTCCATTCCGGACGCTTCGGTATTTCTCGCAACCGGCGACGCGGCCATTCACGAGGACATAGCTCGCCGGCCGGCCGCTTATGAAGCCTGGACCGAGGAAGGCGGAAAGAACTTCAGCGGCGGCCAGCGCCAGAGGCTCGAAATAGCGAGGGCGCTCGCGATAAACCCCAGCGTTATGATCCTCGACGAGGCCACCAGCGCGCTCGACCCGCAGACCGAAAAAATGATCGACGAAAGCCTCAGGCGGCGCGGCTGCACCTGCATTATAGTGGCCCACCGGCTAAGCACCGTTCGCGACTGCGACGAAATAATAGTGATGGAATACGGCAAGATCGTCTGCCGCGGAACGCACGAAGAACTCTCGGCGGACCCGGACAGCGCCTATTCGCAATTAATAAAAATGCATTAACTGATAATAATGGAAAATGATTATGATTATCGATCTAAAAGCTAAAGATTGCTTCGTATTGGAAGGCGATAAAAAAGCGTGGCTGGTCAGGGAAGGCTCGGTCAACGTCTTTCTAACCAGAATCCGTCCCGACGGCTCTTTCGGCAGGAAAAGCTGGCTTTTCACCGCTGAAAAAGGCCAGATGCTGGCCGGTTTTGATTTCCGCCCCGACAATCCCTGCAGGATAGTCGCCGGAGCGGCCCCGACGGCCGTCCTCGAAGAAAAACCGATCGGCTTTCTCGCCGCGGACGCGGGCGATGACGGCTCGAAAGCCGCGCTTTTAGACGGCTGGGCCGAAAATATAACTTTCGCGCTGGTAGGCTATAAACTCCCCCCAAAAAACCTTGAATTTATAGAACCCGGCGATGCTATCGCCATGCGGGACAATTTTTCATACGGCGCGAGACCGGGAGAGGTCCTGTGGGTAAAGCTTATCGAAGGCGAAGTGGAAGCGCTCGGAAGTTATCTCGCTTTTTTTGCCGGCCACGCCGGGTATTTTCCGGTCACCAACCGTTTCTGGTTTAAAATATATACGCAAAACGCCGAAAACGAAGAAATATCAAGGCTCGCTAAAAAGACCGCGCGCGACGCCGAGATCGTTGAACGCTCCCTTTCCGGTTTCGCTTCGATAGTCGATCCGCAATTCGAAGGCGTTTCAACGGCGGACGCCGCTAACGGAGAATTCGCCGCCGCGTGCATGCTCGTCGGAGCGGCCTCGAAAATAGAAATCATAATACCGCCGGCCATAAAAAAAGGCGAAGCTATCGCCGATCCGGTTTCTGAAACGGCGCGCTTTTCGATGGTGCGCCACAGAAAAGTTCTGCTGCGCGGCGAGTGGTGGACAAAAGACTCGGGGCCGCTTCTGGCCTACCTCGAAGACGGCCGGCCGGCCGCCCTTATTCCGCAATCGGCGTCGAGTTATAAATTGCATATCCCCGGCGGCGGAAAAGCATTGAATGTCGGCCGCAAAGAGGCCGCCATGCTTTCGGGCATCGCGTATATGTTTTACAAGCCTCTTCCGGCAAGGCCGCTCGGCATAAGAGATATAAGCCGCTACGCGGCGGACGCCGGCATATTCCGTGACGCGGCCATGATGGTGCTCGCCGGCGCGGCTCTGAGCATAATAAATATGCTTACGCCCATGGCGACCGGCATCGCTTTCGACACGCTTATACCCGAAATAGAGCGCACGCAGATGGTCCAGATTACGGCCATTTTAATCTCGGCCGCCATATGCGTCCTGCTGGTGCAGTTTTTCCGCTCCATCGCGACGCTCCGTTTTCAAAATAAAATTGACGCGTCTTTGCAGGCGGCCGTATGGGACAGGCTTTTAGCTCTTCCTGCGCCTTTTTTCAGGAAATTCTCCACCGGCGATCTCGCGATGCGGGCGCTGAGCGTAAATTCTATAAGACAGACCATTTCCGGAACCGTTTTCAGCTCGCTTTTGACCGGAACTTTTTCGGTTTTAAACTTCTTCCTGCTTTTTTATTACAGCAAGAAACTGGCTCTGATAGCGGCCGGCCTCGCGCTTATAGCCGTGCTGTTTTATTTCTCGGTTCTTCTGCTTCAGTATAATTATTCAAAACGCATAATGGAGCTTGACGGAAAGCTTTCCGGCCTGATTTTCGGAATAATCAGCGGCATAGCCAAGTTCCGGGTGGCGGGCGCGGAAAGCAGAGCTTTCGGCCTGTGGGCGAAACTTTTCAAAGAAAAAAAAGAAATACCCTCCTATATTCTTACGAATTTGACTACGGTTTTTAATTCGGCCTATACGCTGGTGTGCTCCATTATATTTTTCTGGTGCATCGTCAATTATCCCGAATCCGGTCAGACGATGACTTCCGGCGCGTTTACAGCTTTCAGCTCGGCTTTTTCGACTTTTTTCGCGGGCATGAGCGAAATTTCTTCTTCGACCCTGTCGCTTCTCAGCGCTTACACGCTTTATGAAAGAGCGAAACCCATACTGGAAGCCGTTCCTGAATTCGACGAGGCCAAGGAGGATCCGGGCGAACTGAACGGCGCCGTGGAAATAAGCGGCGTCACATTCAAATACGAAGGCAGCCTCATCCCCGCTTTAAGCGACGTATCCATGAGCATAAAACCAGGCGAATTCGCGGCGATCGTGGGCCCATCCGGCAGCGGAAAATCCACGCTTATAAGGCTTTTGCTTGGCTTCGACAGGCCGCTTTCCGGCGCGATACTCTACGACGGCCACGACCTTTCCGGCGTGGACGTAAGGGCGGTGCGGCGCCAGATCGGCGTGGTATTGCAGAACGGCCAGCTTATGTCGGGAACTATTCTGTCGAATATAACGGGTTCTTCCATGCTCACCATAGACGACGCGTGGGACGCCGCGCGCCGCGCCGGCCTCGCCGAAGACATCGAAATGATGCCGATGGGCATGCATACGATGATAAGCGAGGGCGCCTCGACCATATCGGGCGGGCAGAAGCAGAGAATATTAATAGCGCGGGCGCTCGTTAAAAAACCGCGGGTCATTATTTTCGACGAAGCCACGAGCGCGCTGGACAACAAAACGCAGGCCGTCGTGTCGGAGAGCCTCGAAAATCTCCATGCCACGAGAATAGTTATCGCCCACAGGCTAAGCACGATAATAAAAGCCGACCGTATTTTCGTGGTAGAGGCCGGCCGCGTCGTAGAATGCGGAAATTATGAAGAACTTATAAAGCGCGGCGGCCTTTTCAAAAAAATGGCCGAAAGACAGATCGCGTAAAAATCCCTCTATCTTTCGAATAAAGCGAATAGTCAATTTTTCCTTGCTTTTTTTAAAATATTCTTGTAAAATTATTTAATAATAATTCAAAAAGGATCGAAAATGATTGATCACGACCGGCAATCGATTCAATTGGAAATTTCCGATGAAACGAAAGAAAAATGGCAAAAAATACTTGATATAATTGCCAGAATATTAAACGTGCCCGCCAGCCTTATAATGCGGATAGTCGATTCGGATATTTCTGTTTTCCTTTCGGGCAAAACAGAAAATAATCCATACAAGCCCGGCGATAAAGAGCATTTAAAAGATTCCGGCTTATACTGCGAAACGGTTATAAAAACTAATGAAATGCTGCACGTTCCAAACGCTCTTAAAGACGAGCACTGGAAAAATAATCCCGACGTAAAATTAAACATGATATCATATCTGGGTTTTCCTATCGCTTTGCCCGACAATACGCCGTTCGGCACTATATGCGTTCTCGATAATAAAGAAAACAAGTATTCGGAAATACATAAACAGTTAATTCTCAGCTTTCGCGAGACTATCGAAAAAGATATAGAATTGTTTTATATGAATCATGCCCTCAGCGTCAAAAATGATCATTTAAAACATAATATTTCAAAAGTAAACGACCTTCTCGCCGAAAAAGAGCTTTTGTTGAAAGAAGTGCATCACCGTATTAAAAATAATATGAACACCGTCGCCGGAATTATGACTCTGCAAAAAGAGACTTTAAAAGATCCGGCCGCCATAGCGGCTTTAGATGACGCCATAAGCCGCGTGAACAGCATGATGATATTATACGATAAGATTTACCGGTCTAACGACGTGGAAAAAATATCGTTTAAAGAATATATATCGCCTCTGGCGGACGAAATCGTCGAAAACTTTCCGAACAGTAAAATCGTAAAAATAAAAAAAAGCATCGACGATTTTATGATAGACGCTAAAAGATTATCCGCTCTGGGAATAATTTTCAACGAAATTTTAACCAATATAATGAAACACGCTTTCGCCGGCCGCGCCAGCGGGTTAATAACGATATCCGCCGCGGTTTCCGATAACCGCATTACGATCTCTATCTCAGACGACGGAATCGGAAGCCCCGAATCCTTCGATATCTCGACATCAGAAAGTTTTGGGTTCCAGCTTCTGGACGTAATGACAAGACAGCTGCATGGTGAAATTAAGGCCTTACAGGATAAAGGCACTAAATTCGTTATTGAATTCAATTTATAGGATTAATATTGAAAGCGGCTCTTCACTTGTGCCTGCCGTTAGAAACGATTTACGAATTAATAAAGTTTTTCGCATTTTCTATCTCGTTAATTATGCTAAAAGGCTTATTATCGAGTTTTAGATTTTTTGATTCAAACCCGTTAATTTTAACGTTCAACAAAATACATCGCCATGGCGCCTTTGCCCTTAATTTCCACCGTGCCGCGGCTTTCGCATTTATAGCGGTTCTTTAAAAGTTTGTACGTGGATTCGGAAATATTGACTTTACCGGCCGCGCCGTTAGATTCCATGCGGCTCGCGATATTGACCGAATCGCCCCAGATGTCGTAAATCATCTTCTTGCGCCCGAGCACTCCGGCAATGACCGGTCCCGAATGAATGCCGATGCGGATTTCCAGCGCGAGATTGTCTTTGTTCTTTAATCTTTCGGCGATAAAGTCCCTCATGGCAAGGCCCATTTCAACGGCGTCGAACGGGCTGGTCTCGCTCGATTCGGGTACCCCCGCTACGGCCATATATGCGTCGCCGATGGTCTTGATTTTTTCCACTTTATATTTTTCGCAGAGCCCGTCGAAGTAAGCGAAAACTTCGTTGAGTTCGCGCACGAGCTTCTGCGGCGTGGAGCTTTCGGAGAGATTGGTGAACCCCTTGAAATCGGAAAATAAGATCGTCGCCATGGCGTACTCTTCGGCGATCGTCTGCTCGGGATTATCCATCAGGCGCCGCGCTATTTTTTGCGGCAGCATATTGTTGATAAGCGCTTCGCTCTTTTCTTTTTCGGCTTCGAGCATCTTCTTGGATTCGGCCAGTTCGGCCGTGCGTTCGTTTACCTTCTCTTCGAGGCCCGCGTTGGTTTTTTCGAGGCTGTGAAGCGTGTCTCTGAGTTTTTGCGCCATTGAATTAGCCGAAGCGCATATAACGGAGAATTCGCCGCCCGCGCCGCTTTCAATGGGCTCATCCAGCCTGCCGGCGCCGAAAGTATTCAGGCCTGAAGCGATGATTCTGAGAGGCGTTATAAAATAAGACTTTATAATCATAAACGAAATCAAAAGCAGCGCCAGAGTCAAAGAAAGCGAAAAATAAAGATAATTAGATATATTAGTCGCGAATGAACAGCGCGTGCAGTCGGTTATTTTATCGATAGTTTCCTGATGGCGTTTTTCGATAAGATTGACCGCCTTCATGAATTCGTCTATATAAGTGGTGTATTCTATAACTATATCCGCGCCGTTGAACTTGCCCCAGTGCTGATAAGCGTATTTTTTATTATATTCGGCCGGTATGGAAGCGTCTTTGAACGTGGCGGTCTGTTCGTAATAAATGCCGCCGGATTCGCGGTTTACCCAGCGGCTTATAAATTTTTCGGTCTGCTGCTTTTCGCGGTCGGCGGGGCTTAATTTTTTGACCAGCTCATAGATATCGGTGCCTATTATGGATTTCTTATTGTGTACGACGAGCACGAGTTTTGGCCCGTCATAAACCGATACGGTAACGTAGCCGTATTTAGTCATGCCTGAATCGGCGTTTGCGAAAAGGCTTTGATATTCTTTGCTGTTGATGCAAAAATCGATTATTTTCGACGGCTCTTTAATTTCTTTAAGCTCCGCGCGGTCTTTTAGAAAATTAAGCTGCTCGAAAAATATCCGTTCAACGAGAACCTTTATATAGCGCTCGCTCGTAAGTTTTAAATTGGCGCTTACTATATTTCTGACGCTTTCTACGGAGCTTTTCGTAATTTCGGTAATATTACGCTCGAGCTCGCCATAATTAGTCTTTTCAAAATAAAAATTGACCGTGTAATTGACCGCAGAAATAAGCACGAGCAAAACTATAATCTTAAAATGAAGCTTCTGGTGAAACTTAAGCCCTTTAAAGGTGTCGGAACCGTTTGAACCGCTCATAATCCCTTCCGATTTTCTGAAAATTTACCTTAATTAAGACGAAACGGGCATTTAATTCACGCCCGTTCCGCATAAAATAGTATTGACCTTTATTTATAAAAGTTATAGACTTTATTTTTTAACGAAAACCCTCATATGATGGCGATAGCCTTCGCGGAATGTTTCAAGAGTGGCTACGGGCGCTATCGAGCCGCAAAGCGTTTTTGCGTAAAATTTATAACGGCCGGGAACTACGTTGAGTATTTCCTGCGAGCAGGGCGCCACGCAGCCGTTGATTCCGCCGCCCAGGCTGTAATAAATGCGGTACTCCGTATCGTTGGATATGATAACTTCTGAATCGACGAGTCCGCAGATTCTTTCTTTTCTGAAGCACGAAGCTTCGCAGGGCGGAATATAGTAGCTGCGTTCGCAAGACTCCATGCGCGAAGGATACGTTCTGTAAATTTCTTTTTTGCAGGGAACGTAGTCGAATTTGCAGATATATTTCTGGCCGCTGACGGTTATGTTCCAGTTGTAATCGGTGCCTTTTTTAAAGTTCTGGCTGCCTTTTTTAAGAAGCCCGCAATAGTCGAAAGATTCTACTGAATATGAATATCTGGCGGGAGCGACGCAAACGGTTTCATCGCAAAGCGGAGCGACCATGAAAGAATAGCAAACCTGGCCGCCTTTATTGAACTTAACTGAAAGCCTGTGATTTGTATTGTTGCGCACGGTGATTCGGGAATCCTGCGTCTGCTCGTCTTTAACGATATCGAGATCGCATTTGGGCGCCTTTACCATGAAATGGCAGTTGCAGTAATCGTTGTCGTTGTCGTATTTATCGCATGCATAAGCCGCCGTGAACAGCAAAAGGCTTAATAAGTTAACGTACACAAAAATCGCCAGGAATTTTTTCATGAACTTTACCTCCGATATTTTTGTGTTTGCATTTTGATTTATATTTTACATAAAAAGAAATTTTTAGTCAAGAAATAAATGCGGCTATAATTTATTCATTATATCGATTTTAACGCTTCCGGCCGGCCTCAGCTCATCGATTACGGCTTTAATCATCCTGGAGCGCGTTTCAGCCGAAGCCACGCTTTCAAAACTAAAGCCGCAGAATATGACGTTTTTATTTTTAACGCCCGCGATATCTTCTGTGCCGGCGTAAGTGAACGCCTTCTTAGCCGCTTCACCCGACAGGTTGAATATAGACGGGTCGGAAACGTTATTTGCGCCCTCGCCGCCGCCTATCTCGAACTCGCCCAGGCCTTCGAAGCAGCCGGCGCCCTTTATTTTTCTGGAGCCGGAATCCTGTATGTAAAGCGCTCCGAGCCCGCCGGTGAAGAATTTTGAAAGCCCGTGGTGCTGCTCGATATTCTGGCCGTTGATGAACATGCGCCCTCCGGCGTCTATGAATCTTTGCAGTATGGATTCTTCATATTTAGAGATGCAGTTGGCGTTTTTAGCGGTGTACCAGATTACCGCGCCGTCTTTATAACGGTCCAGCACTTCTTCTTCGAGCTCGCCGTAAATGGCGGGCAGGTAAAGATCGTAATCGATATCGGCCTGCGCGAGAGCGTGATGGTAAAACTTCGAATAGATAAGGTCCGACGATGCGTAGCCGGTGTCCGGTACCACGAGCACTTTAGCGGCCGATTTGAAAACCGGCTTATGCGATATGAACGAAGACCATGCGAATTTCTTTGAAAAATCGAGGTTTTTATAGCCGAGCAGATAGTCTTCGAACGGCGTCAGATAAATTGAGATGCCGCGCGAAAGCGAAAGGCTCTGCGAATGACCCTCGGCTATTATAACCGGCGCGGCGCCTTCTTTAGCGGACGGACGGGTGAAAAACGAATTGGCGCTCGAAATGATCTTTTCGCTTCCGGCCCTGCCGTTTTTATAAAAAATAGCATATTGAACCGAAGAAATATTCACTTCTCCGTTGAAAGGGCCTATGGCGGCGGAATAAACGCCTTCGCCGTTTTTGACGAGCGGAGTTTCGACGGCCGAACCGTCTTTAGATATTTTAGAGCCGGCCGGAATATAAGCCGCGGGCGGAACGGCTTTATCGTTAACGGTCCATCTGATGACGCCTTCGTTTTCATCGGTAATCACGATAGGCGTATTAAAAGATTCATAATAATCGCCGCGCATATCCGGGCGGCCGACCATATCCATTATTTCACCGCAAAGGGCCGCCGCCGAAGGATCTTTTGAATAATTCTGAATGAGCTCACAGAAATTATAAAGATCGGCGTAATCGGCGTCGGAATACTTGAGGACTTTAAGCCTTGATAAAAGTATGGGATAGCTGAGCTGCTCGAAATTATCTATTAGATATTTAGAAAGCGCGTCGATTTTAGCTGCGAGAGTTTCGATATTGGAAAGGTCGAAAGCGGAGAAAGTGCAGTTAGACCAGCCCTGAGAACCGCCCCTGTAGGAGCGCACATAATTTTCTATTATAGCGGCCGAAAATTCCTTTTCGCCGGCGCCGGGATTGGCGGCAAGGCCTGCCATGATAGAGTCGTACGGCATTCCGTCGGCCGGCGCGACTTCTTCAGACGCGATATAAACTTTAGCGCAGTCTTTTATTTGATAAGCGATTTCAACCATGGCCATAAGGCAGGCGTCCATAATGATTATGTCGAATTTCCTGCCGCCGTTTATTTTAACGCCTTCCGAAAGCGCGGAGGTCAGCTTGAAATTATCCAGGTGATTGCCGGACGATTCGTCGTATGAAATGCCTTTTACGGGCGAGAACCTGGCGTTCTGGAATTTCCAGCCCGAGCCGTGGTTCCATATTACAAGCGCATATTTTTTTGCCGGATAATTTTTAACGCCCCATCTTATGAAATCGGTCAGGACGGCCGGATCGCCCATATCGACGCTGTCGCCGAGATTGGCTATTTCCTTTGAATTTATTTTAGCGAAATCGGAATCTTTTTGAATGAAAAAACGGCGCGAGCCGACCCAGTTGCCGTTCGACTCGTCGTATTCCGGCGAACGGTCGCACTGCACTATAATATTTATGGCGGGCCCGGAACCGACCTTCTCCATTTCGTTTATATCTTTGATGCCGGCGCTTTCGAGATCGTTGTCGGCGTTCATATAAACCATGAAAGTCCATTCTTTTTCGTTGGCGCCCGCGCCGGTTTTGTCTTCGGCCGCGGTATCGCCGCCGGACGATGCCGGTTCGGAACCGCCCTGCGCAACCTGAGCGCCGCTATCGGAGGCGGTAACGCCGTCGGAAAAATCGGTGGCCGTTGAATCGCCGTGGGCCTGTAGGCCCTGCGGGTCCTGCGCCAGAATAGAGCCGGCGTCAGCGGAAGGTTTCTTGTTTTTAAGCGCCTGCTCCTGCTCGGTTATTTTAACGAGAAGCGAATTGTATCCGTCGTTTTTAGAGGCGTCGGAGGAACTGGCCAGCTTGAATTTAAGGTTTTCTTTCAATTTATCGAACACAGGCTTAAAAACCGTGCTTTTAGCGGGATAATTTTCGCCGATCGACGATATGTAAACGCTTACGTCTGAATGGGCCTGAGCCGCGATAAGGCCGTCTATGGCGTTTAAGAGGCTGTCGAGCGATTTGCGGCGCTTTTCGGCGGCTTCTTCCGCGCGTATGCGGGCTTCTTCGGATTTATCGGCGGGGGATTTTTTAACTCTGGCTTTAAGCGTCTGCGCGCGCGAATAATCTATTACATACTGGTTGGTGAGCATATTGAGATAGTCCGCGTTAGACATCGAGATATTACGGCCGTCCTGGGCCAGGACATTTCCGCCGGGGCATAAAAATAAAGCGGCCGCCAGAAGGATAAAGGCCGTTAAAAAATATACGGACCCGCGGCAATAAGGCTTCCCCTTTATTATTGATTTTATATATTCATTTTTTTTCATATTGAACCGCCCCTTTTTATTTTTAAAAAATATTCTAATAATTTGCGTATTGTTTAACCGCCTGCTATCTACCGTTTTTCATAAGAAAATCTATAGCTCCGGCGGCTTCTGAATTTTTGCCGCTTTCGTTCTGGAGTTTTTTAAACGCGGGCTTTTTCTTTACATCGTCGAGCATATTTATAAGATCGTTTTTTTCATCGGCCGGTAAAGTTTTAATCATTTCCTCAAATTCCGCCGCGCCCTTTTGAGTTGAAAGGCTCGCCAGAATGTCGTTTGAAAGCGTTTCGTAAGCGGCCGCGCGCGCCGGCTCGCCGAGAGTTCTATCTGTTGCGAGGCGTTTATAGGCGGAAGCCATATATCGCGCGCTCGAAGCTATTGGAACGAAGCTGTATGAATATTTATATGTCGGCCTGCTCACTGCGAGCTGCTCTGAACCGATCATGCCGAAAGTGAAAATAAGGGTTTTATATTCGAGCGGAAACGCGGGCACGGTGAATGTATAATTGTTGTCGGGGCCGATTATGAAATCGTCGCCGCTGTATGTGCCGTCGATTTTAATTTTTAACAGCCTGCCGATAAGCTGGTTTCCGCCGAGCTCGTCTGTGCGCTGCACGGCAATTTTTAAAGCGTATCCGCCGGGCGCGATTCCGCCGACGGCAACCGCTCCTCCGTTATTGGCGGCTTTCAGGTATTCGGGATCCACCGAAAAAACCAGATAAAGCCCGCCGTAAATATCGAAGGAGCCGCCCGCGTTTACCACAGGCAGCGAGCCGTGTACGTTTCTTTTGATGGGCAGATAGTTTGAAAGGCTTGCGTCGTAGCCGAAACGCCTGCTGACAGACTGGCTGTTGATGGCGTTAGCCGTAAGCCAATCTAAATAGATATCTTTGAAATTTTTATTTATGCCGAAGCTTTTGAGCGTTGACATTATGCTCGCCACGCCGTGCTCGGGACTCGCCACAAGCGCTTGTGTGAATTTTGGAAGCGCGGCCGGGTCGTTTTTAACGTAAATAGCCACCACGGTTCTTATGAGGTAATATCCGAACATATATATGGCGCCGTAGTTGGGCACGCCGCGATCGTTTCTCCATGCGATAAGCGAAGTGTCGGGAAGCTTGAAAAAAGCGTTGATCTGGCCGGGATGGCCGTAATTATTGACGAATGCGGAATATTCGGACATCATCTCGTTGAGCCAGGTAATTTCGGAAGCGTCATGATGCCAGTGAATGGCGTGTTGAAACTCATGCGATATGGTGCGGCAGAACCTTTTAAAATTAGCTTCGTCGTTGAACGATCCCTGCACGACATCCAGATATATCATTTCGCGCTCGTTGGAGTGCGGCACCTGAGACCTCGGATACTCGTCACCCGCGAAGAAATAGCCCGCCACATAAGCGTTAGTGTGCTCCATGCCGTCTTTTATATCCATTAAAAGCAGGGTTATGTGGTTGTCGTTATCGATGCCGGGCTTCCATTCAAAGCCGAAATTAGCCGTGTTGTTAGGATATATGTTATCGTCGAATTCTTTGACGAGACGGTCCAGATAAGCCTCGCCCACGTCCACGCCGCGCGCTTTGTAAATATAACAGTTTTTACCGGCGCGGACGCAGTCGGCGGCGGTCTGTTCATATTGATTTGCCGCGATGTTACGCGTCGTAAAATTAACTACGTCGCCTTTTACGTCGTAGCGGAACTTTCCATTTATATTTATGCGGCTGCGCGATTTGAGCTCGCCGGAATCGAGCGTGCGTTTTTTATAAGCCTTAGCTGCGTGCTTTTGAAAATCGTCGAAATAATGGGTGCCGTCGATAGCGACTTTGTTTAATTCTTCCGCCGAGGGGAGCGCCGCGGATGATATTTCGTCGGGGTTATCAGTCTGGTTAATAGAAAAAGCGAAAGCCGGACCGCTGAAAATAGTTAAAAATAAAAATACGCCCGTTATAGCGAAAAAAGTTTTAAATTTGATAGCTCTCATACACTCTCCATACATTTATAAAAAATAAAATAGCAAAAACAAAGCCTTTTAACTTTTATGTAATAATTATATATCATAAAAGCGGCTTTGTCAATTTTTGTGAACGTTTTTCGAAGGCGGGAAGCTATTAAAATTAAAAGCTATATTTTTTCGCTCATGGCGCGCATTGAATTGAATATGGCGAGCACCGCGACGCCGACATCGGCGAAGACGGCTTCCCACATGGTGGCCATTCCGAAAGCGCCGAAAACAAGAAATACGCCTTTGACGCCGAGAGCTAGAAAAATGTTTTGAAATACGATCGAGCGGGTGCGCGCTGCGATTTTAACGGCGTCGGCGACCTTTGATGGCGAATCGTTCATCAGCACTATATCGGCGGCTTCGATGGCGGCGTCGGAACCTACCCCGCCCATCGCGAAACCGATATCGGCGCGGGCTATTACCGGAGCGTCGTTGATGCCGTCGCCTACGAAAGCGGCATGGCCGTGCGTCGCGTATTTTGTTTTATAGAATTCGAGCTTTTCGACTTTTTCGTGGGGCAGCAGGTCGGCGCAAAATTCGCTGACGCCAAGCAATCCTGCGACATTTTCGGCCGTGATGTGGTTGTCGCCGGTGAGCATGACCGTTTTAATGCCGCGTTCCTCAAGCCATTTAACGGTTTCACGCGATTCCGGCTTGATTTCGTCGGCGATAACGATATATCCCGAGTATTTGCTGTTGACAACGACATGCACGGTAGTGGCGGCTCCTACGCAAACCGCATGCTCTATATTTTCGTCGTGCAGAAAGCGGTCGTGGCCTACGAATACGCTGGCTCCGTTAATTACGGCTTTAATTCCGACGCCGCGCACTTCTTCGTACGATTCTATCGAATGGCCGGTTATGACGCCGCCATGCGCATCATAAGCTTTCTTTATGGCCGAGGCGATCGGGTGCGTTGAGTGGGTTTCGGCGATAGCGGCGAACTCGAGGATCTCTTCGCGCGTGCCGCTTTCTACTACGACATCTACTACGGCGAAATTGCCGCGCGTGAGAGTGCCGGTTTTATCGAAAACGACCGTTTTAAGATGATTGAGGGCCTCCAGATGATTGGCGCCTTTAATGAGTATGCCGCGGCGCGAAGCGCTGCCTATTCCGCCGAAAAAACCCAGCGGAATCGATATTACGAGAGCGCACGGACAGCTGATGACCAGAAATATAAGCGCTCGTTTGAGCCAGACTGAAAATTCCAGGCCGAAAAAGAGCCATGGAATGAGGCAGAGAGCAATAGCGGAAAACACGACCGCGGGAGTGTAATATCTTGCGAATTTAGTTATGAACTGCTCGGTTTTAGCTTTTTTAGCGGCGGAGTCTTCGATCAGCGCGAGTATTTTTGAAACGGTAGATTCGCCGTAAGGCCTTAAAACTTTAGCGGTCAGAAGGCCGGAAATATTAACGGCGCCGCTTAAAATTTCATCACCCTTCCGGGCTTTGCGGGGGAGCGACTCGCCGGTGAGCGCGCTGGAATCTACCGACGATTCGCCTTCGGTGACGACGGCGTCGAGAGGAATTCTTTCGCCAGGCTTTATCTGGATAAAATCTCCTACGGCAGCCTCTTCGGGCGGACGTTTAACGAAAATTCCGCCGGCCAGAAGATTAACGCAGTCCGGCCGAAGCCCCATGAGCGATTTGATAGACCTGCGCGAGCGGGCCACCGAATAATGCTCGAAGACCTCGCCGATCTGGAAAAAGATGGTAACGCCTATGGCCTCGTGAAAGTCGCCGAGGGCAAAAGCGCCTATGGTAGCTATCGACATTAAAAAGTTTTCGTCGAACCAATTGTTATTTATTATATTTTTAAGCGCCGCGATAATCAATGGATAAGCGCCGCTGACGTAAGAAATCAGGTAAAATACGAAAGCCGTTTTTTTATCGGGAGCATAGAGCGCAGCCGCCAGAAAGATTATTCCAGCTAAAATACGCATCGCGAGGCGTTTTATCTCGTCGTAATCGCCGTGCTCATCATCTTCTTCTCCGCCATGGCCGCCGGCCGTTTCGGAAAACGCTTCTACGGCGACGCCGTCTTCTATATCCGAAACGATACGCTGAATTTCTTCCGCTGAAAGCCTGCTGTTTTCTTTATCTTCAACGCGAAGCGACTTATCGATAAAATTCAGCGCGGCCGATTCGACCGCCGGATGATTTTTGACGGCTTCTTCGATTTTAGCGGCACAGTGAGCGCAGTCAAGGCCTTTTAAAAAATATTTTGTCTTGATCGGAAACACCCCGTTCAATATGATTTTAGATGGATTTTAACAGAAAATGCTTTAAAAAGCAATATTTTTAATATCTTTAAAAAAGGAAAACCGTATTTTATTTTTTGATCACGGGTTAAAATTCTTAAAATAATTTTTTTTCCCTCTTGATAAATCAAAACTTATGTAGTAAAATTAAGCTGAAACTTAAGCGATTCGCGGCGTCGAAATGGCGAGGGTTCATTTACGGCAGCGGCGGCAGCCTGGCGATGATATCAAAGAAGGTTTTTATAATGAACGGCATCGAGTCAGAAATTTTAAAAAACATATCCGTGGCGGTTTATATATGCGATCCCGAAATGAACGTCACTTACGTTAACAGCTATTGCGAAACGCTCACGGGCGTAAGCGCAAAAGATGCCGTCAATAAAAAATGCTACGAACTTTTCGGCAGCTCCCATTGCTCTCAAATGCAGGAATGTCCCTTTAAAAAAGCCGTTCAGACGGGTCAATTCGTTTCCACCTCCAAAATTTATTATAAAACCGGCAAGGGCCTTGTCAAGCGGGTCCAACGCAGCGCGTCGCCGGTAAAAAAAGACGGCAAACTCGAATACGTCATCGTATATTTAAACGAAATCGAAGAAAAGCCCATGTTCTCAAAACCGCTTATTTTCGATGAATACACATATTACTTAATGTTTAAAAACGCTCCGGGAATGGCCCATTCGATCGACGTAGACAATCTTATATGCGATGTCAACGACAAATGGCTGAGTGAAATGGGCTACAGCAGGGAAGAAGTCATCGGCACTCCGGTAGAGCGGTATATGAGTCCCGAAAGCGCCAGGTTCGCCCGCGAAGTGATCCTTCCGCAGCTATGGAAAACCGGCAATATAAGCAATGTCCAGTACAGGCTTATCACCAGGGATAAAAAAAATCTGGACGTCCTTATCAACTGCGCCGTCCTGCAGACAAAATTAGGGCAGGTAAGCTTCAGCATTATGCAAAATATAACCGAACAGCTGAAATTGACCAGGGAGCTGCGCGAAACGGCCGCCAAACTCGAGCAGATAAATATCATCAAAAGCCACTTCATTACCAATTTAGGGTATGAAATCCGCACGCCCATGACCAATATCGTAGGGTTTACGGATATGCTCAGCCAGACTAAAATAAGCGATGAGCAGCAAAAACTTGTCGGCCATATCAAGAAAAGCGGCGAAATGCTTTTTTCTACGATCACCTCGCTTCTCGAATATTCAAAAATAGAGTCGGACGAAGTCGTTCTCGAAACGGGCGAGTTCAGCTTCAAAAAACTCATACTCGAAACGGTGAACGCCGTAATGGATAGAGCTGAAACACAATCCGACAAGCTTTATTATTCTATCGATTCAAACCTCAGGCACAACGTTTTCGGCGACGAAAGCAAGATTAAATTAATTATCATGAACCTGCTCGACAACGCCGTTAAATTCTGTGAAAATTCAGAAATCAAAATCAAATTGAGCGTCGTATCCGAAACATCTGAAAACGTGCTTATAAAAGTAGAAGTAAGCGATCAGGGCATCGGCATTGCCGCTGAAAATCTTGAAAATATTTTCCTGCCGTTTTACCAGATCGACGAGGGAATTACGCGCAAGCACCACGGCCTGGGCCTGGGCTTGACCATTTCAAACCATTACGTCAAGATGATGGGCGGCGAAAGAATATTCGTAGAAAGCACGCCGGGCGCTGGAAGCAAATTTTACTTCAATCTGTACCTCGCCAAGGCGGCGCAAAACAAAAAAATCAGCGAACCGGCGGCCGAAATTCCCGGAAAGCAAAATTATTACATCGGGAAAAAAATCCTCGTAGTCGAAGACAATCATTTGAACATAGAGGTTATCTGCAGGCTTTTAAAGATATGCCAGTGCGAATTCACGGTCGTTGAAAACGGCCTGAGCGCGATTGATATTATTAAATCCGGCGAAAAATTCGACGCGATTCTCATGGACATCAAACTGCCCGAAATAAGCGGAATAGAAACTTCCAAAAAAATAAGGGAATACGGCTGCCAGACCCCGATAATAGCCGTTACGGCCTATTCTTCCTCTAACGACAAGCTTTTATGTTTCGGCGCCGGAATGAACGATTACCTTACGAAGCCTATTAATTTTAACCTTCTCGTAAATTCTATAAAAACCCATTGCGCGGTTCCTGCCGTCAGATGACTCGACACTTTAACCATCAAATAAATTACGCCTGAAATAAAAAAAATACCGTATCACAAATCAGGGTACAGTATTTTTATTTTTAAATTGCAGGCTTAAAATTATTTCTTTAATTCGAATGTAATGCGATATCCTTTGCCGGTGCCGCTTTCGATGACGTTGATCTTGCCTTCCTTAAGAAGCCAGCCTATGGCCATGCTGAGTTTTTCGGATTCCATCGCCGCGGGCTCTTTTTCGAAAATAACCGATTTGAGCTGTTTGAATCCGGTCGCTCCATTATCGTTAAGGTGACGCCATACTTTTCCGGCTAACGAACCAACTAAAGTTTCCATGGTTTTACCTCCAGATATGTTATATTAACGCACTTAATTAAAAAGCAAGAATTATGCCAGAAAAAAGCAAGAATTATTCCTGAAATCATTGTTTTCATGCCGAAAAAAAGAACAACTCACAAACCGGATGATTAGTTTGTGAGCAATTCAGTGTTTATTTTTTTATTTTTAACGGCTTTGGCGATGATGTTTTTATGCCTTTTATCGTTAAGACCGGTTCACTAAAAATTAAAATCAATTAATGCTGTATTTTTCGATTTTAGCTCTCAGCGTGTTACGGTTGATTCCTAAAAATTTTGACGTTTTCACCTGATTACCCTTGAACTTTTTCAGAACATTAGAGATTAATATAGTTTCTATACGGTCGATAACTTCGTCGTAAAAATCGGTTTTTTCTATATTCCCCATAGCGGAAAGCTTCATTGTTATAAGCTGCGAAATCAGAGAGTCTATTTTTTCGAGCAGATCGGCTTCCGGCGTGAGTTTTTCTGCATGTTCGGTTTCCGCGGCGGCCTGCATATGGGCGCCCGGCTCGATTATTTCGGTTTTAGCGCCTTCCAAACTCTGCGTTTTAACTGCGCCCGGTTCGCCTGCCGCGGCCGGCGCCAGACGGCGCCCTTCGAATTTTGCCACGATCTCCGCCGGAAGATGCTCAAAAAGTATGGTATTGTCGCGGCAAATTGCTACCGCGCTTTCCACGACGTTTTTAAGCTCGCGAATATTGCCCGGCCAGTCGTATTTAAAGAAAAATTCCATAACTTCAGGCGAAACGCTCAATATGCGCTTATTTAATTCTTTGTTGTAGGTGTCTATAAAATAATCCACCAGGCTCTTTATATCTTCGCGCCTTTCGCGCAGCGGTGGTATGTGTATTGAAATGACTTTGAGACGGTGGTAAAGGTCTTCGCGAAGTTTTCCTTCGGACAGGGCTTTTTCAAGATCTATGTTGGTGGCGGCTATAATTCTGGGGTCCACTTTGACCACTTCATTTCCGCCTACCCTGACGATTTCTTTTTCCTGAAGCACGCGCAAAAATTTTGTCTGCATTTCAAGGCCCATTTCAGCGACTTCATCGAGAAAGAGGGTGCCGCCGCTTGCAAGCTCGAACTTTCCGACCTTTTTATTTATGGCGCCGGTAAAAGACCCTCTTTCGTGCCCGAATAATTCCGATTCTATAAGCGTTTCGGGAATAGCCGAGCAGTTGATAGCTATAAAAGACTTCTGCGCCCTGGGGCTGTTGGCATGTATTACGCGCGCTATAATTTCTTTGCCCGACCCGCTTTCGCCGGTTATCATTACGGCGACATGGCTGTCGGAAATTTTACCTATCAGCTTGTACACTTCCTGCATTTTTGGAGAGTTTCCGATAATGCGGAATTCGGAAGCGCCGCCTGAAAAAATACTCTCGCTCTGCGCGGCAGGAACGTTTGTAGTAATAAGGTCGTAAGCCGAATAGGCCTTTTTTATGAGCATTAATATGTTGTCGTTATCGAAAGGCTTTTTAAGAAAATCATAAGCTCCGAACTTCATGGCTTCGATGGTTTTTTCCATATCGGCGAATGCCGTAACCACTATTACAAATGCGTTTTCCTTGACTTTTTTTATTTCTTTTAATAGCTCGAGGCCGTTCATTCCAGGCATTTTTATATCTATAACGCATACGGGCGGTTTGTGCTTTTTAAATAATTCAAGCGCTTCAATGCCGTCGCGCGCTAAAATCGGCTCGTAATTATTAGTGGTGAGTAAATTTTCGAACGCCAGCCGGATAGTATTTTCATCGTCGGCTACCAGAATTTTTGGCTTTTGAACGCTATTCAAGTTCTCCTCCTGTTTTTTTTACTTTTAAGATAACATAACCGGAATAGAATGTCAAGAAGGTTGAAACTCAAAAAATAAAATCCCCAAAATACCGTCAAAAAAAACTTGAATATTGCATCTCGTGTGTGTTATAATTTGCTGAAAAACTAAATGAAAAGGTGTTCACTAGAAAACGGAGTAAATCAGTCATGGGTGATATAAACGATCAAGCTAATTCAATAAAAGAAAAGCTAATAGGCTTCATGAAGACCCGTGAAATGGGCGACCCAATATTCAACAACACTATGCAGATGATAGCCAAACTTAAAAACGCTCAATCCGAAGCTTTAAAGCTTTCAAACGATTTGAGCCAGAACCGCGAAAACACGGTTCTTGTTCAGGCCGCTCAGGCCGCGGCGGCAAAACTGCAAAAAATAGTTGATGAATGCGAAAATTACCTCGAGCCTAAATTAAAAACAAGTTCTTCTGCGGCGGCCAAAAACGATAAAGTCATCGCCGTCCCCAAAGAGCTTACATTCATTTCAATAGACGTTCAGGGGTCGGAAGACCTCAAGCAGGGCGAAGACGCCGCTAAAGTCAGCAAGGCGTTTTCCAATTATTTCTCCATGGTCGAAAAAATAATGCGCGAAAGCAGCGTTAAAAAATACAGCTGGGCCGGAGACGGTTTTATCGCATATTTCGACGCCGCCGAAAACGCCATTGTAGCTGCAATTTCTCTTATTTGCTCGATGACGGTTTTCAACCTCACCCAAAACCCTCTGGCTAAAAACTTCCGCATCAGAATTGGCATATCAACGGGCGAAGATTATTTCGACGAAAAAAGCGAAATAGGAAAAATGACTTCTAAAGTCATAGATCTCGCCGGTTATCTGCAGAAGAAGGCCGAAATAAAAACCGGAGTTAAAACACTTGCAAGGGCGCTTGTTTCAACCAACACCATTTTAAAAATACATAAGCATTTTAATTTTCAGCGAACGCTTAAACTCGATAAGCAGCTCGTAGAGGCCGACGATTCAAAGAAAGTTCAGGCCATGAGCGCGTTTGAAATAGTAGTGTAACCGCAAAAAAAACGAAATTTTATAATAAAAAAGCCGCCCTAAAGGCGGTTTTTTTATTTCAACCGCTTCGAATAAAATTATAAAAATTTTCACGGCGCATTTTTTTCATATGAAATAAATGCGTACCCCGTATGGTCTAATATTGGTTTGACGTACACATTAAGTCCAAAATACCTTATTTCAATAACTATTCAGTAAAACAAAAAAACACGGCATAATTTATGCTTTTTAAAAAATTAAAGTTTTAAACTTTAAATAATAAATGGAGGTATTTATTATGTGCAGAGAAAATATAGTCAGAATGTTCGCCGGTTTTTTCATATTAGCCAGTCTCGCGCTCGCTCATTACTATTCTCCGCTATTTTTATATTTTACCGCTTTCGTAGGCCTTAACCTTTTGCAGTCTTCGTTCACTCACTTTTGCCCTCTGGAAATCATACTCAAAAAACTCGGATTCGAAGGCTGTAAAAATTAATAAAAATCTTATCCTGAGCCATTATATCCTTTGACAAAGTTAAGATTTTATGTTATATTCATAATAATTTATATAGGGGCTCCCGACCGGGCCCTGATAGTCGATAATAAAAGGCATTTTTATATATAATAAAATTTTTAAATAAGGAAGTGGTATCAGGTGGATATCCTTACGGCTAAAGCTAATATAGAATCCGGCGATTTAACCAGTCTCAAGGAAAGCGTCGATTTTTTGAAAGACCAGGGAACCGGCGAGCATATCGAGCCGTTAAAACAGCTCAGGCTCAAACTGCCTATTTACGAAACGGTCCTTCTGGAAAAAATCGATTCGGCCATAGGCGCTATTACGGCGCGCGCCGTAAAAGAAAATCTCCCGAAAGACGAGCAGGATTCCATAATCCCGCCCTCCACTTCGCCGGCCTCAGAAAACGCCCCTGACGGCGCATTTCCGCCTTCCGAAAACGGCCGGGAAAACGCATCGCAAGAATCACGCCAGGACGAGAATTTTAATTCCAACGGTTCGGCGAAGCCCGGAGATTTTCCGCAGAACGAGTATCTTGACAAAGTAAAAGACATCTGGGAAAAAGGCAAAAGCGCGGCGATAAAAAACGCCACGCTGATTAAATTAAAATCGCAGCTCAATACGATAAAAAACGATAAAATAGTCCAGCTGAAGCATCTCGGAGAAACAGCTCATTCCTGTTTTATGGAAAAAAGCTCCGGAATCCCTTTCATAGACGAGGGAATCGCCAATATCAACGACATAGACCAGAAAATATCGAAGAAGCAGGCCGAAGAAAAAGAAATAGAAGACAGCCGCGCCGAAGGCGGGTTCTGGAACGTCGTAAAGTCTTCCATATCTAAATTCGCCGGCTACACTAAAATCAAGCTCGACATTTCAATATTGCAGAGCAACCGCGAAAGCAAACTCTCGGCCCTGGGCCAGCTTATTTACGACAGGCTCAACGAATGCGAGGCAGTTCTCATAACTTACGCGCCGCTCGGCGACGTACTGGCCACAATAAAAGACCTCGACCGCCAGAGAGAAGAAAAAGAGAGCGAAATAGCCGAAACGTCGCAGTCAGAGTGAAGTTATTAAGTAATGTCTCAGTATTTAATCACATTTCTTGAAAAAAACGCCTTGGAATGCAGGCATGATTATGCTCTGCGCGTCATACTGGCCAACGTTTATTTCATAAAAAACGAGCCTGAAAAAGCCCTTTCGATGCTTCGGACCCTCGCGCGCGACGCGCTGAATTCCGATTACGGCGAATACGCTAACTTCACGCTCAATTTATATTCATGCTTCGACGACTCGAACCGCCCTTTTATCCAGTACCGTTCCTATGAGCAGATCGCCCAGATTATATTCGAAAAAAAGAATAAACACAAATGGGACGACAAAGCTATCGGCGATTATATCGCGATGCTCAGGGGACGCGCGTCGGAAAAATGGGCGGCTTTCAGTTTTACCGAACTTCTCGAATATTATTTTCTCAACGAAGATTACGGCGAAGCCATGAAGATAATCGATTTCATGACGGCCAATTATCCCCAGTCCTGGTGGGACGCCCGGGCCCGCGCCCGCAGGCTCGATACGGACCATCTCGGAATAATATCTAAAATAAGGCGTTTTAAAGAACTTACCCGGGTGATGGATTTCAAGAAAAAAAGCGGGACCCTCCAGTCGCAAAACGATGTGGACGAAAAGCTCGCTCTTGAAAACGAAATAAAAACCCTTACCGAAGCTTTCGAAGAAAACGTTATAAACCTCGCTCAAAGATATAAAAATTTTAAGATAGCACGCGCGCCCTTTTTCAAGCTCTCGTCCATTTACGAAGAAGCAGGCAGCCAGCGCGACGTTTTAAGGGTGCTTTCCCACGTCAACAACAACTTTAACGAGTACCCCGACGGCGCCAGGGCGCATTTTGAAATAGGGATGTATTATTTCAGAAACGAAAATTATCAGCTCGCCCTCCAATTTTTCAACAACTACCTTACCGATTATGAAAACGGCCGCGAAACGGCGCAGGCCACGTTTATGGTCGCAAAGACTCTCCAGGTCCAGAGCCGTCTGCCCGAAGCCATGGCGTTTTTCAAAAAAGCCCTGCTGGCGGGCGACCCGGTGTGGTCTCGCGAGGCGTCGAATTCCGCCCTGGAAGTCTGCAAAACATATTATAACGCAAAAAAATACGAAGAAGCGCTTACGGCGCTGGGCGATATGCGGGCTTCCAAATTCGACGAAAGCGCCATGGCCGAAGCCGCTTATCTCGAAGGAAGCTGCAACCGCGAGCTTTCCCTGCTCGCGCCGAACTCGGGCGAAGCTACGAAGTACCAGCAAAAGGCCGTGGACGTTTTTACACACCTGGTAGAGCGCTATCCCGAATCCGGCCAGTCTGCGCTGGCCAACGTTTCCCTCAATGAAATCCGCAGCGGACGCATCAACGATTCGCTGATGATAAGCAGAATATCCAACGCTATCCTGGCTTTTTTTTTCACCGGGTTCTTCGTCCTGCTGGGCGTCAGCTATATGCGCCAGACCGAGCCGATTTTTTACTTCATATTCGTGCTCCAGGCCTCCCTTCTTTCGCTGATAGTCTTTTTAATGATGACGTTCAAATTTTTCGGCAAGCTATGGGAAGCGATTTTCGGATAAGCCGCAGTCCGACTTATCAACTCGGATGGTTTTTGTAAATAAATATGTAACCGCAAATAAACAATAAATCAAGAAAGAAGATGAAACTATGCCACAGACCACCCCAAAAAAGAAAAACGCCGTAACTTTAAGTAAAAATTCGATTGTCGGTATAATAGGGGCCGGAAAAATAGGGGAAGCTATAATTTCAGGGCTTCTGGACCAGAAAGTTAAAAGCCGCTCGCAGATCATAGCCACCGCTAAATCGCGCGAACGCGCCGGCTATATAAAAAAGCACTTTAGCATAGCTTGCGCCAACGACAATAAGAAGCTTATCGGCGAATGCGACATAATACTTCTTGCCGTGAAGCCGCAGGTCATCTCCTCCGTGCTCGCCGAAATAGCCCCGAACATTAAGCCGGGCCAGCTTATAATATCGGTGGCGGCGGGAGTCACGACCTTTTTTATCGAGTCTTTTCTTAGCGGCAAAAACCCCGTAATAAGGGCCATGCCGAACCTTTGTTGCCAGGTCAACGCCGGCATGACGGTTCTTTCAAAGGGCGCCAACGCAAAAGACGCTCACATAGCGATCACGGAAGAATTATTCAAGCCCGTTTCCAGAGTGCTCGTGCTCGACGAAAAGCACCTCGATTCGGTCACCGGCCTTTCAGGGTCGGGTCCCGCGTATATTTACATAGCCATAGAGGCCCTCGCGGAAGGCGGAGTCAAGGTGGGCCTTCCCCGCGAAGTGGCCACGCTTCTCGCCGCGCAGACCGCGCTCGGCGCCGCGCAAATGGTGCTTAAAACCCATTCTCATCCGGCGCTTTTAAAAGACATGGTCACAACGCCCGCCGGCGTCACGATCGACGGAATAATGGAGCTGGAAGAAGGCAAATTCAGGGTGACGCTTATAAAAGCGGTAATGAAAGGCACCGAGCGCTCCAAAGAGCTTGTAAAAGCTTAAAAAAATAGCAATTTTCCAGGCAAAAGGGTTTCGCGAAACGCGACAATCTCCGGCCTGAAAAATTTTAAAATCAAGGTTTTATAAAATTTTAAGCAAAAGGAATTCGATATGAGCCGAAAACTAACCGCCCCAGCCATGAGTAAGTGTATATTGTGCTACAGCTGCATGATAGCTTGCGCAAGAGTCAATTACCGCTCGCATTCGGTAACGCGATGCGCGCTAAAAATAAGGACCGCCGGAGGAATATCCGGAAAATACGCGGCCGACATCTGCCGCAGCTGCGCGAGGCCCACGTGCGCCTACGTCTGCCCCACGCAGGCCATGGTCCCAAAAGACGGCGGCGGCGCGAGGCTTATAAAAGCCAGATGCATCGGCTGCCGCAAATGCGTCGACGCGTGCAAAATGAAATACCTGGTTTTCGACGAAGAGCTCAAGCTTCCTCTAATGTGCACCCACTGCGGAATCTGCGTTAAATTCTGCCCGCACGGCTGCATAAGCGTCATAACCGAAAAGGGCGGTGAAAATTAATGCTTTACCAGAACCATATCAGAGTCCTTTATATAGACCTTTGCACGAAAAAAATCCGATTCGAAAACCGCGAAGACCTCTGCGAATATATAGGCGGTTCGGGCGTCACTTCCAAACTGTTTTCGGAGCTCGTGAATCTGGATAAAGAGCCTCTGCACGAAGCCCAGCCGATAATATTCGCCATCGGCCCCATGTCTACGGTTTTCCCGGTATGCACAAAGGCTGTCTGCTCCTTCTTCTCGCCCCAGACGGGCGAATACGGCGAATCGCACGCGGGCGGAAGGCTCGCCATGGCCATAAGATTGGCCAACGTCGACGCGATAGTCATCACCGGAAAGGCCGAATCGCCGGTTTATATAACTATAAAACCGGACGATATAATTTTTCACGACGCGGAAGCGCTATGGCAGCTCGGAGTGAGCGAATCGGGCCAGTTCATGCGGTCTATGGCGGGCGCTCCCGGCAACCGCAGCATTATAAGAATAGGCCCGGCGGGGCCCCACCGCCTGCATAAACGTAGACACTTACAGGCATTTCGGCCGGCTCGGCGCCGGGGCGGTTTTCGGTTCAAAAAACCTCAAAGGGCTCGTAATATGCGGCGAAAAAGACTTCGACATAAAAAACCCGCCCGAATATAACAAGCTCTACTCTGAAATTTACGATAAAGCTACTAAAACTAATTTAATGGCCAAATACCACGAGCTCGGAACGCCCAAAAACGTCCTTCCGCTCAACAAAATAAACGCGCTGCCTTCGTATAATCTAAAGCAGTCCAATTACGAATACGCCGACAAAATATCGGGCGAGGCTTTCGCCGAAGAAGTCCTGGCCAGAAAAGTTTCGTGTTCGGGATGCCCGATAGGCTGCGTCCACGTCGGCGGGCTCAGAAAGCTTTTCGACGCCGGCTACGAATACGAATACGCCGGCGTTTCCTACGACCATGAACTGGTATTTTCGCTCGGAAGCCAGGTCGGGATGAAAAACACTTCCGACGTTCTCAACCTGATCAACGAAACCGAAGAAGTGGGCCTGGACGCTATATCATGCGGCGTAATACTTGGTTTTATGACCGAAGCGCTCGTGCGCGGCGATATTAAAATCACCGACACGCTCGTCGAGTTGAACTTCGGCGAAACTGCCGGTTATTTAGCCGCCATAAGGCATCTCGCCTCGCCGCCTAACGATTTCTACCGCGAAATAGGCCGCGGCCTTTACAATTATACGCGCAAAAAAGCCGACGGTTCGCACGATTACGCGCTGCACCTCGGCGGACTTGAAATGGCGGGTTATTTCATGGGCCCGGCGCATCTGGCCGGCGGCGTAACCGGCATAAGGCACTCGCATCTCGACAACGCCGGTTATTCCATAGACCAGAAGCTTTTAAAAGACGCCGCGCAGTTAAGCGCTAAAACGGTCGCCGAAAAAATTATAGAAGAAGAGGTCATACGCTCGGTTTATACTTCACTTGTAATCTGCCTTTTCGCCCGTGAAGTGTACGATCTGGAAACCGTATGCCGCGCCCTGGCCGCGCTCGATATCCATAAAACGCCCGACGAGCTGAAGGCCGCGTCTTCGAAAATTCTTAAGGTCAAGCTCGAACTGCGCGAAAAAATGGGCTTCAAGCTCGAAAACTTTCCTTTGTCCGAGCGGTATTTTGAAACGCCTTCGCCTTACGGGCTTATAAAGAGGGAGTTTACCGACGAAATATTGAAGCATTACGGCGAACTGATTAAAAACATATAAACGCGCGCGATTTATTTCAACGGTCCGCCTTAATATAATTGACATTCCAACATGAGTTAATGTATAATTTTCATCATAAATATGCAAAATATAAACGATTATAATTCTTTAAAAGACAAAATAATAAACGGATACAACGAACTGAAGAGGCTCGGGCTACTTCCGGTAAAAGCTTTCGACGCCGTAATCGACGAAGCGGCCATAGACGAAGCTTCGCGCAACCTTGCCGAAGACAGGTTCGTGCTCAGCGTATGCGGCCAGATAAAGGCCGGTAAATCTATGCTTTTAAACGATATTGTCTTCGGCTCTGAACTTCTGCCGACCGCCGACACTCCTGAAACTGCCAAAATAACCGAAATATCTTACGCCGAAACTCCTTCTTATACGGCGTACTTTTATTCGCCCGAAGAATGGGAGGCCCTTAAAAATTCAACGGTGGAAAAAAACGGCGAAAAGCTGACATATTACGAAGCCGCTATCGCCCCCGCGCTTGCGCAAGCCCGCCGCCGGGGCGGAACCGAGATAGACGAAGCGGCCGTAATAGCTCAAAGAACCGCGGCCGGAACAGATCTTACCGGACTGCGAGAATACGTATCGGTTAAAGGCTCGTTTACTCCTCTTGTAAAGGCGGTAAGAATAAAATACCCGGCGGACATATTAAAAAAAATGACCATAGTGGATACGCCGGGCATCAACGATCCCAACGCGCTGCGCTCGATGATAACCGAAAAATGGATCAACCGTTCCGACGCCGTGGTGTTTCTTCTAAGCGCGGCCCAGCCTTTTACCATGGAAGACAGGCTTTTCTTCGACCGCTATCTCGCAAGCGTTCCGCCATCTAAAATAATCGCAGCCGTATCTAAAATCGATCTTGCCGAAGAGGCCGGATCGATAAAAGATTTCGTCGCGGGCGCACTGGTAAAGGCCCTCGGCAAAAACGGCGAAAAAATAATCGAAAAAGAAAAGCTTTGCCTGATCGCGCCTATGTTTTCGTTTTTCCAAAAGTTAAAATCGCTGGAAGCCGCTTCAAAAATCAAGCTCAGCCCCGAGCGCGCTGCCGAAATAGACTATCAGCTTTCCGAAAGGCCTAAAAGTTCGGCCTTTCTTAAAGAGGTCATAGCCGCCGGCGGCTATATGAAAAAATTCCTGGATTCGCTCGAAACCCATTTAGTCGCATCCCGAGAGTCTTTACTTGAAAGCCATATAAAAAAAATTGACGCGGTTTTCCAATACCACCTAAAAAATCACGAAAATGAAAAATCGGCCATAGAAGCCGAAATTGCCTCGTTAAAAAACAGGTCGGAATCGCTGGCAGTAGAAAAAGAAAAAACATGCGCTGAAAAAAGCGCTTTATGCTCGATCAGGGAAACGATTAACGCCGAAATCAATAAGCTTGGAGGATTTTTCAATCAGCGCGTCGAAGAAATATCTTCCGGCGCCGCCGATAAAATAATTAAAAATATAATCGCCTCCAGGCCGCTCAACGATCTGGCCGCCAACCTGGCTTTCGAGTCGTTTTCAATGATAGAAAACGGTTTCAGGGAGCTCAACGCCAGATTCGACGAATATATAGATAAATTCAAAGCCGGCATTCTCGAACTGGCGCCTAAAATATCAGAAACAGATACGGAAACCGGCGTATTATTCAAAAATTCAGCCGGGCAGGTTTTTAATAAAATAGACGCGGCCAGGGTTTTAAACGATATTAAAAAAATCGTAAACGCGGGCGCGGGCGCAGCCGTTTTAAGCGGCCTGACAGTCAAATGGCTTTATTTCTGGACCGACGAGACAAAGACAAAAGCCCGGTTCACGGAGACTATAAAACGCATTTTTATAGAAGATCTCAGCTTGCAGCGCGTCATACTCACGGCCGGAACCGACGCGGTAAGCGCCGTCAAAACTTCTCTCGGGCAGTTCCTGTTCCGTTTCGACGCCCGCATATCGGCGCTGAAAAAAATCGAAGACGAAAAGAGCGAGGCTATAAAATCGGCGGCGGCGGCGGTAAAAAAACTCGAAGACGAACTGCGGACCCGCGAAAAAGCGGCCGATGAAATTATGGCAAAAAAATCAGGCATAATGGATCATCTAAGATAAAAGCCGCGTAAGTAAATGTAAACGATGGAGAAAAATATGTTAAAAGATTATATAGACGTTAAAAAATTTTCTGAATTTTATAGCAGCAAGCTCGGCGAATACGTCAAATCATATATATCCAGAGACATGGACACGAAAATCAGGCGAAAAATTTACGACCTCGAAGACAAAATCTCCCGCTTCCAGATGGATGAAATTTTCGTAAATCTGGTAATCGCGGGCGAATACAATTCTGGAAAATCTTCCGTCATAAATTCGATCCTCGGCGAAAAAATAATACCGGTAGGCTCGGAGCCGATGACGCTGGCCGTTTCGGTTTTTAAATACGGCGAAAGGCCCAAAGCGCTCATCGAATTCGAAGATGAAACGTTCCGTGAAATATCCCGGGAAGATTTCGAAAAACTAAAACACACCTCTAAAGAAAATCTGGACTTCGATTCGTCAAAAATTAAATACATTCATTTTTATTACCCCGAGCCTTATCTAAATAAAGTCAATATAATCGACACTCCCGGCTTCAGCACGGCGACGCAGGCGGGCGACGATAAAAAAACGCGCGACGCCATTTTACACAAAGCCGACGTTCTAATGTGGATATTCAACGCCAACAACGGCACCGTCAAAAATTCCGAACTCCAGATTTTAAAAGATCTTTTTGAAAAAGCCTTTAACCCGGCCGCCGAAGAAGAGCTTAACGGCGAACTCGAAATAAGCAAAAAGAAAAAGCTCAAATTTTTCTGCGTTATAAACCGCGTAGATGAAAAAGGCAATATAGAAAGCCCTCAGGTGGAAACCGTAGTAAAGGAATTCGCTTCAGAACTCGGCCGCGGGCTTGATTTTAAAATAGACTCCATGATACCGTATTCCGCAAAAAAAATATTCGAGCACAAGCTCGAAATAAAAAAAGCGCAGAACGCTATCGAAAAAGTCGGCGAACTTCTCAACCAGAGCGGCGAGCACCGGATAGAAATCACTAAAAAAACCGGCAGCGGCAATAACCAGACTATCGTTTTAAGCGATATGGGCAACAAGGTAATAGAATGTGAAATCGTCGATTATTCAGCATGGCTTTCGCCGCTCGAAAAAATCAAAACCGAGCTCGAATCCATACGCAAAAATGCCCGCAACATCATGGAATATTCCATAATAAACGATCTTTATTCGCTTTATAAATACATTAAAACTATCGCGGATTTCATAATATCGCATAAAATTCAAAAAAGCGTGGACCAGGGCAACGCCGAAATAGCTTTCATAATCAAGTCGCTTAAAGAGCTCAAGTGCGGCTTCAACGAAAGGATCACGCTGCTGAAAAAAGAGTTCAACCAGAAAGTATGGCCGGTGCTTTCAAAATTTTTCTTCCAGATTCAGGCCCAGCCTGGGGCCGCTTCCAACATCAAAATACTCAAGCTCAGCGGCAACCATAAAAACGAGCAGGCCCGAAAAAAAGTTTTCGACCTGGTATATTCGACTTTTAATATAAAAAGCCAGATAAACGAAGAAACTTCTAAAATTTGCGACATGCTCGACTCCTACGACACCACCCGCGAATATCTCCTGCTTCTCGATAAAAGCCGCAAGCTTATAAACGATTTCGAGCTGGATTATTCCCGCAATGTAGAAGCGTTCGTAGAAGCGCTTTTTGAAAGGCTGGAAAAATTTTATTTAATAGATAAAAGTTTTCAGGGCGACAGGAGCGACGAAAATATACTCAGCGAAGTGGCGTCGGAGCTGGTGACGCATCTTAGCAACGAGTTCGTATTCAATAAGCCTCTGTGGAAAATAGAAGATTACTACGACGATCTGGTGGTGCTGCTTAAGATAGTCTATCTTCTGGCTACATCCGACCTGAAAAGCAAGATCATGGAACTCACGAGCATAAAAGACGAGCAGTTAAAAGATCTCGTAAAGCTCGAAGAGCTGCTTCAAAAATAAATAGCGGCGTTTTTTACTGCAAAGAGAATACGCCGAAGCCTATTTTACGGCAAAGCTCGACTGCGCTGTCTATGGATATGGCGAGGTCTTTCAGCCTGTGAGCGTCGGAGCCTATAGCCACTTTTCTTATTCCGCAGTCGTGCGCGAGCTTTAAAACCGGCTCGACCGGATTGGTTACGTTGCGGCCGTCGCGGAAAAGCGAAAGGTTGATTTCGAGCGTCATGCCTTTTTTATGCAATTTTTCGAATATTCTGGCGAAATGGGCGAAAGGGATCGACGCGTTATCGGCGTAAGCCGGATTGTGCCCGGCGCCATAGCGCCTGTAGCCTTCTATGTGTGCTATAGACTTAAATAGGCCCGAATCTATTATCTTTTCGATTTCACGAAAATAATTCTCATAAAATTCTTCGGGATGGATTCTTGTAAAGATCCGTTCGGCCTCAGACGGTATCATTATATCCAGATCGTCGTTTACGAGGTGAACCGAACCGAGCATATAATCGATTTTATATTCTTCGACAAGGCGTTTTTTCAACTCTTCGTGTATCTCGGGGCAGTAATCTATTTCAAGCCCGGCAAAAACGCGAAGGCCTTGCCGGCGGTATTTGTCGTCGGCGCGTCTGACTTCGCCGATATAGTCGCCCAGCCAGTCTGATTTTACCGGGATTTTTTCGCCGTTTTTGCGGACGAACCCGAATTTATTTATGACCGACGGCACCGCCGTGTAATGCGGCGTGAAGCATATCTGGCTCAGGCCGAGCCCGACGGCCCGTTCGCAGTACTCGTCTATAGTGTCGCGCGCGGCGTCGTAGGAATAATCGGGATGAACGTGAAAATCGGCTTTAATAATAGACGGCATGGCAATCTCCTGAAGTAAATTAAAAAATTATAAAAAAAGAACCCCTGAAAGCGAAAAGGCCTTCGGGGGTTTTTCTTAATGGAGCTGATCGGGATCGAACCGACGACCTCTTGCATGCCATGCAAGCGCTCTCCCAAACTGAGCTACAGCCCCGTAATCTAAATTCAACGGTTCTATTATATCAAAAACGGTTATAAATGTCAATAATTTAATATAAAAAATTAGATTTTTACGGCGGCAATAAAAGAGCAAAAGAAATAACTGGCTATATTTTAACCGTACTGCGCGTAAAATCGACTTCGAATTTATCGTTTATTTTAATGGAATCTTTATAGTCGCGGTGTGATATTTCTATGGAGGAATTGACTTTATTAAGATTCATTTTGAGTTTTTTCATGAGCGAGCCGGCGTTGTCTTCGGCATTGGCCATATAAAAAAGATTATAGATTCTTACGGGCAGCTTTGCGAAACGCGCGGAATGAACCACGGTGGACGATTCGCAGATTTCGGAAGCGGAAGAGCTGTGCCAGCCGAAGACCGGATCGAGCGAAGCGCGGTAAATCGCGGAAGAAATTTTCTGCGCGCTGAAAGTGAGGTTGATGAGCCTGGCTTCGGAACTTCTGCTGTTATATATAAGCAGGTTCTTTTGCAGCTGAGGCATGGAGTTTTCGATAGTTATGCCCGGCGGCGAATGAAAAATAACGTCGATATCGGCATAGGACGGCTTTTTACGGCCGTTGAAAACGTCGTCCATAATAAGCACGTAGTCGCGGTTCACCATTAAAATGGTCCGCCGCACGAACGCTTCTATGCCGGCGGCGTGATAGCCCTTATGGGTGGAAGAAACAAGGCATACGCTCTCGTCCTCGTAGCGTTTGAAGCTTTCCGCCAGGCGGCAGTCGCAATTGGCGTCAAAGTGCGTTTTATTTAAAACGACGCTGTTATGGGCTGAGATGTCTTTGATATAACGGTTAATACCGCTATTTTTTATAAAAAACGACGGCCCGCAATCGGAAATAAAATTTGCCCCGCCGTGGCTGAGGATAATATTATGCAATCCGGCATGCCTGAAAAAATCGAATTTTTCGGTTTCTTCCTTCCGGCGCGGCGAGCCGCCGAAATCAAAAACAAGATGCGCGGCCGCGTTTGATTCTCCGAATGAGTTGACGGGGCTCGTAAAAGTGAAATAACCGCTCTGGTCGAAGCGCGCCGAATGAGCCTCGGGCGCTTCGACTAAAAGGCCGTTATATTTTTCAACGCCTTCGTTTCCGAAAACCATTGCGATACCGATAATTTTATTCGCCCCGGTGAGGTACTTCATTTTTTTATCCATCAGAATATAAGACGCCAGTTGAAGCGAGGGCTTGATATCGAGCGGGCCTGATTCGTCGAACGGCAGGTAAAAATAAAGATAATTATCGGCTATATTGATCGCTTCTCCGTTCGGCCTCGCAAGAGCTGCCATGTAGCGGCCCATGCGCGCGAAAGCGTCCATGAATTCCGAATCGTCATAAGCGGCGCCGGCGAATTTAGATCCTTCGCGCGAAGCCTTGCGCGCGACGACCAGCGCAAAAAGCAGCGATTTGTAAATAGCGAGCTGGAGCGCCGTAGAGCCTGTGATATGGCCGCCGTCGGGACATATTTGAAATAGCAGCTCCTCTTTGAGCTTTTTAAAAAGTTTGGCCACGGCGGGCGCGATACGGCCGCCGACCTGCAGCAGGACTCCGTAGAGGCAGCTGAGCGCAATAACTCTTTCATGGCGGGCATTATCGGCCGGACGGTTGACCACTCTTTCGTAAATGTGGTCGAACTGCCTGTTGAAGTATTCATGAAAGCCGATTTCGGCGAATAAGCCGGCGTGGCTTTCTCCGGCGAGCTCGAAGCACATGAGCCATGAAACGAGGCGCTCCGCGGAGGCCGCGTCGGACAGGAAGTTGATGCCGCAGCCGATTTCGTTCTGGTCTTTAAAGCTTTTAAAAAGGCCGGCTATTTTTTTTACGTATTTATCGTCGCCGCTGAATTTATATGCGAGCGCAAGCAGCGTCCATTCGTTGTTTTTGGAAAACTGTATATTGAGGGGCCATCGCGCCGAATTTCCGGACGCGGCGCCGTTTGTAATGCATTCGTAGAAATCGGCGTAAATATTTTTATAGCTTTTTCCGGCGGGCCACCTGGAAGAATTAAAATCGTCGTGCCAGTCGATATTATCGCCTAATTTATAATAAATATCGTGAATTTCGTATTCGCCGTGGATTATACCGTCGGCCTTGGAAATTATTTTTTTGGCGAATTTAGGATCGAGCCTTTTAATTAAGGCGCTCCAGTCGTCTTTTGAAAAAAAATTGATCAGAAAATAATTAACCGAGCCGTCTGGTTTTTCAGAACCCGGCTCCGGGACAGGCCGGTCCGTTTCAACCGTCTGCGTAGTTTCAACCTCCGGCGGCGTTTCGGCCACGGGTAACAGGTCCGGCTCTTCTTTAGGCTGAGGCGGCGTTTCGGCCGCGGGCGGCATGACGGGCTCTTCCAAAACGAGCTGCGCGGCTTGCGAACCCGGCGAGGCGGCCGTTTCAAGATCCCCGGATTTATTTTCTTCTTGACCCGCCGCCTGCGAAGGCCCGCAAGACGAGGTAAAAAGCTCTATGACGCTAAGGTCGCACGATACCGCCGGAACGTATTCGAAGCCGGAATCTTTAATTTTGCCGGCTATTTCGTCAAAAATAATATAGGCCGGTTTTTGGGGATTTTTAGAATCCATGGCCAGCGCGCGTTTTGAAGAAGTCGTAAAAGGTCCTGAGAAGCCCATTTTCAGGATGCCGTTGTCTTCGGGCATGAACCTGGCGACTGCGCATGAAGAATTTTCGCCTTTAACCGCCGCCAGAAGCGAAACGCCGGCGAGCATGAAAGGCTGAAGGCCGCCAATAGCTGGCCGCGACAGCCTCGCGATTAAAGCGGGGCCGGCCTCGAGCGATATATCTTTGAAATCTATATTCACCCTGCGGCGGCGCCATGCGAACGTGCCTTCGGCGGGAAGAAAAGCGCATTTCACGAATTTTTTAGTCGAATAATCATAAATTTCTAAAAGGATCGACTTGAAATTTGAATCATAATATTCGAATTCTAATATAAAACGGTCTATTTTATTATTTTTTAAAGCGAACTGACGCATAATTTTTCTGTAAAATCCGCCGATCGTTGAATTAATTTTTTCGAGCATATTTAAAATCGCCATGTTTTATTCATGTTTTATTCATGTTTTATTTTTATTAAGAGCGTAACTCATACAGGATATTCAGGCATTAAATAATCGAGTATTCCGGAATATAAGCGCCGTCGCCGATAACCTTCAGCAGGCCGCCTTCTATGAACGTATAGGGCATGACCTTGCAGTTCTGGCCTATTATAGTGTTCACTATTTTGGAATTTTTTCCTATGAAGGAGTTATCGAGTATTATAGACCCGAGTATCTGAGCGCCTTCTTCTATGATGCAATGATTGCCCACCACCGAATGATCCGTTATGGTAGCGCCGGGCTGTACGATCGTTTTTTCTCCGACGGCGGCCATGGAGAGCATTCTTACTTTTTTACTTATCTGCGCATGGTCTCCGATGAAGACGCTGCCGCTTTTTTTCATGTCTAGAAGCGCTGGAATGTTTACTTTATCTTCGAGAACGTCTTTGTTGGCTTCGAGATATTTTTTGGGCGTGCCTATATCGAGCCAGTAATCATTGGAGTTATAAGCGTAGAAAGGGATTTTCTTTTCGAGCAGCATCGGGTAAAGGCCGCGTTCAAGGGAATAATTCACGCCGGAAGGTATCATATCGAAAACTTCGTTTTCGAAATAATACGCGCCAGCGTTTATCATATTAGTGGTGATTTCGTTCGGGCCGGGTTTTTCGACGAACGCCCTGACCTGGTTGTTTTCGTCGGTTTCAACGAGACCGAATTTTGTGGGATCGGCCACCGGCACAAGAGATATAGTGACTTTCGCCTTTTTTTCTTTATGAAAATTATATAGTTTGTCGAGATTTATATCGGTAAGAACGTCTCCGTTCAATATAAACGCTCCCTGGCCGTCGAGATGCCTGGAAGCCAGTTTTACGGCGCCGCCGGTCCCGAGCGGCTGATTCTCGAGCGAATAAATTATTTTTACGCCGAAGCTTTCGCCGGTGCCTAAAATTTTTTTGATGGTATTGCTCAAATGGCCTGTGGCAAGTATAATTTCATTAACGCCATACATTTTAAGCAGTTCTATCTGGTAAACCAGAAAAGGTTTATTGACTATCGGTATGACCGGTTTCGGCGTATTTGTAGTAAGCGGCCGAAGTCTGGTTCCGAAACCTCCGACAAGTATGATTCCCTTCATAACGATCCCCCGCTTTATATATATTAATAATCAAGCCTCATCCATTAGGACAGGTATATAATAATATAATAAACTTCATTTGTCAATTGCTCAAAAATTTTTTATATATTTTTTTGAGCCCTACATTTTGTATATCTATAAAAGACTAAACTTGACTTTTATAAAATAATAAAGTAAAATAAAAAAAAATGAGACGGGTGGTTAATCTGTCAGATAACAGCGCCAATCCTAAAAATAACCTTATATCTCTCATCTGCGATCAAGCCTCGAGTCTGCAAATAGACTATGACGGGCATTTCAGCGATACCTTTAAAACGCTCGTATTCTATAATTATTCACAAGACTCCATCGAGAACGTTATATCTTCATGGAACTCGCTTACGTCTGAATATATAAAATCCGGAGCGATTGCGGACGGAATCGAAAAGCTTATTCCCGCAACCGTTCTGGCTCATCAAAACGGCGCGCAGCTGATGCAGTTTTTATCCATTCTGTTCAGCGATTTTAAGCGCCGCTATGATTCAATAATACTCGAAACCATAGCCTACGACAAAAAAATGTGCGCCGTTCTTTCCGCCGCAATAGCCGAAAAAATGGAAGCGCTCAAAAATAATATTATTAAAACACTCTCTCCGGCGGCCGCTAAAGTAAAAACCGCCGAAGAGGAAAAACACGAAAATTTCCGCCTGTCGCTCGAAGAAAATCTTCACTCGATGCTGGAAGATCTCCGGCAATACTTTCCCGAAGCCGAAATAAGCGAAACTCTTTTTAAAACGGACGGCGGACAGGATATTTCCATAATCCGGCAGAGGCATCTTTCGCCCGGCTTCAAAATAAGCCCTTCTGACGCGGTAAATATATTAAAAAGATTCGGCGGCGAAGACGAAGTAATTTCTTTTTCCGCCAGGGACGTTTCGTATATAGCGATAAAAGCGGATTATAACTTTAAAACATTCGATTATGCCGGACGGACGGCGATCGTGGTTTTAAAAATTAACTCGGATAAGCCGGCGGCCCGCGACCTGATGTTCGTAAAGCAGGCGGTTAAATTATTGCATGCCGCCGACGAAAAAATTATTGCCGGCATCGAAACGCTGATAAGCGCCATGAAAATAGAGATTTTGAAAAAAACGGCCATGCCGCATGACGCTTTTGAAAATATCGACGGATTTTTCCGTTCGATTTTAGAAACGCTCTGCAGTCAGTCCGGGGCAAAATACGCGCTGTTTATGTGCGCCGGCGAAATGAGCAAGGAAGATTCGCTTAAAACGTTCGGATTTTCAGAATCGCACTCGAGCCTTATCGCCAACCGCATGATTCCGCTGCATTCAAAATTGATGAAATCCATCGCCGGTTACTTAAACGGCTCCGGAGTCAAACTCGTTAAAAACGCCGCGGAAAACCTCAAGCAAATATCGACGGAATTTTTATCATTTTCAGAATACCGCATCGGCGACGCTATGGTTATGCCTCTTACGCAAAACGAGGTTCTGAAAGGCGTTATAATCTTATTCACCGAAAACGACAGGTCTTTTTCGGTAGAAACCGAAATGGCGGCCGGCTCCGTGGTGGATTATATAATAAACGCCTTATGCAACTGCATGAACTGCAATCGCATAAAAAAAGAGAACGCCGATTTCAACGCCAGGCTCGAAGAAGCCGTCAGCCGTGAAAAACTCAAGCTCCTCGCCGCTATCTCAACCGGAATAGCCCATAATTTCAATAACCTGATGGCGGTCATACTCGGAAGAGTCGGCCTTCTGCAGCGGCAGCTGACCGACGAAAAAGCGCTGGCATCGCTTAAAGTTATTGAAACGACGCTGAAAAACGGCGAAGATATTATTAAGCGGCTGCAGGCTTTCATCCCCAAAAAATCAGTGAATACGGGCCACCTTCTTACCGACATGAACAAACTTATCGCCGACGTGGTAGAAATAACTAAAATGCGCATACAGGCCGAAAGTTACCTGAAAAACGTCACGATCAACGCAACCGTCAATATCTGCAGGCTGCCTATGATTTATATCAATCAGGATGAAATCCAGGAAGCGCTTTTAAATATTTCATTCAATTCCATCGAAGCCATGCCCCATGGCGGCGATATCACCATAGGCGCATACATCGAAGAATCGAACGTATGCATTTCGATTAAAGATACGGGCATCGGCATGAGCAAAGAAATCCAGCAAAAAGCGTTCACGCCGTTTTTCACCACAAAAGGCCAGATCGGAACAGGTTTGAGCCTTTCATACACTTACGGGGTCATATTGAAGCACCAGGGCAATATAGTCATTAAAAGCTCTGTCGGAAAAGGCACCGAACTTATAGTAAAACTGCCTCTGGCTATAGAAAGCAAAGACGACGAGACCGTTCTTAAAACGATAAGAAAACTCGATTATAAAAGCAAGGTAATCATTTTAGACGATAATGAGGCCATCAGGACGGCTCTTTGCGATATCATAAAATCGCTCGGCCATACCCCGGTAACCGCTAAAAGCGGCGCCGAAGCATTTGAAATACTCAAAAAAGACGATAAATACGATTTTATTTTCACCGATTACAAGATGCCTCAAATTTCAGGCGCCGAAGTGGCTAAATATATAAAAGCCAATTACCCGCATATTTTCGTCATAATGGTTACCGCTTTCAGCTACGACCTGGAAGAAATGGACGTCGAATCCGGCGTGATAGACGCTATAATCGGAAAACCGTTCAACGTAGTGACTATCGAAAATACAATCAACGCTGCGCTCAATAAAAAGCTTAAAGTTTGAGCATTACTTCTATAAATAAAAAATATGCGAGGCACGATATGACAGAAAAAAACTTTTTTTACGGCCGGCTGGCTTTTTTTATTTCAACGGCTTTCATCATTTTTGCCGCATTATACGGTTTCGATAACGGAGTTTTAGCGGCGGAACTGAAGCCCGATTTCACGGCTATCGACGACAGCCTTATCTTAAGTGAAGAAAAAAAACGCGCGGGCATTTCAGAGAATTTTTCGAAAGTGGTTTATATGCCGCGTTTCGAACTGGACAGCGGCGAAAAATACGAACTCGATCTTACCGCTTTTACGGGCGCCGATGCGGATTTCAAGACCGCCGAAGTCCTTATAGACAAGCCGGCGAAAGATATCAGCGCGGAAATTAAATCGGGTTCGGTCGTTTTCCGGCTGAACGGCCCCGCCGGCCGGCCCCGGATACCCTCCGACTATCTTGTGATCGTAAGAGATATCAGAACGCGCGAAATTTATAAAATAATAAGAGGCTCCATCATAGCCGCTAAAAAGTCACACCGCGCGAGGCTGGAATTCGATATTCCCGCGCAGCTGCTCGAAGGCGGTTATGAAATAAATATAGCAGGCGATATGAACGGCTGGAACGCCGATAGCTCCAAATTAAGTTACGATGAAAAATCGGCCAGGCATTTTATAGTTTTTGATAATATCAAAAGCGGCCGCTACAGATATAAATTCGTTACCAAAAGCGGCCGGTGGGTTT
>MWBZ01000022.1 GCA_002069765.1 bacterium ADurb.Bin243 | reverse complement strand
AGCTTCAAAGTATTATAACGAAGCGGCCCGCTCCGAAACGGTTAATTATCTTTTCGGCTATGAAAGCGTTAAAAAGGCCGTCATCAATAAATCTGTAAACTCGGCCAAAGTAGCGCTTTATAGTTTTTATATGCAGGCTCTTTGCAACATCAATATTAAAAACTACGCCGGCGCGGTAAATTCGGTAAACGGCGCTCTCGCGTGCTTTAATATCCAGAAGATGCTCACGCCTAAATCTCTTACCGGCGCGAAAACCCCTGAAATGGTTTTAATCAGCCAGCCCCTTAACGTAATAACCGATTACAGCTCAAAAATCAACGCTCTGCCCATATCGGTCACAGACGTATTAAGAATACTGCAGGCAACCGCCCGCGAAAGAAATTCCGTTTACGCCGTTCTTGCTAATACCCCGCAGGGCCAGACATATAACGAACTTCTCGCAAAATACAACGCGCTTATCGCTTCGGAAAAGGCTTATGTAGAATTATCGGTAAATATAATTTCCCGCGATCTCGACGCGCAGAACCTTTCTTCTTTCGACGCGCTGGTAAACCATATGAAAGCTTTCAAACCCATAGACAAATCGGCCACTTCCACCCTCGAAGTATCGAATAAGATAATAGCTAAAATGACCGCCCTTGCCGTATCGCTTCAGGGCTCTAATGTATCGCTGGCCACTTATTATTCCACCGCCATGCAAAAGCTGATATCGGTAAACGCTTATATTAAAGGCTATCTCGCTACCAGCGGCGGAAGATAATACTCCGCCCGAAACTTTCCGCGTAAATAAAAATAAAAATTTAAAGGCATAATATTCAGAACCCCCGCCGGATCAGCGGGGGTTCTGGCAAATATGAAAAAAGGCATTCCGGCTCATGACTGATAAATTCTGTTCAAATTGCAAATCGGCGGCGGCGTCCGCCGAGTCTATCTATTGCCACAAATGCGGCGCGCGGCTCGCCGAATATGCCGCCGACGCCGCGGCTCCACCGCAGGAAGATCTTTCCGCCGCCCCGGCAGCCCCGAACGTCCCGCAGGGCGGCGCCGACGATCCCGGCTGCCCGTCGCTGGCCGGCGAACAGGCCGGAAAAGAACCGGTTCTCCCTCGTTCCGCGGGATTTTTCGTCGAATTTCAGGCCGGCTACTACAGGCTTTCGTACACCGCGTCGGTGCTTATAATGATAGGAGCCGTCATTTACATAATTTCCCCTCTGGACATTATTTCAAACGCTCCGTTAATAAGCTGGGTAGACGACCTGCTGATCTTTTCCTGCGCGCTCGTAAATTTGCTCCATTGCGGAGTAAATATATCAAACCATTCCGAAAACGTGACTTTTAAGCGCGTAAAATTAATTATGGTGCCTTTATCGGCCGCCATAATCTTTTTTATGTGGTTTTGCGTCAATATAGTTTTGATACTTTTTCAGAAGCGCTAAAAACTTATCAGCTCGTTGAATACGCTTATGGCGAAATGGTCCGTCATGCACGCCATAAAATCTATGACCGCCCTTATATAATCTTTTTCGCAGCTCAAATTATAAAGGATTTTATTTTTCAGCTTATTTTCTTTTCTATAAGCCTCGTCGGCGTTTGAATATTTCAGTATCCACTCTTCGAACGACTTTACCAGAAAGGGCGTCTGACGTGAATTTTTCTGTACCTCCGCGAGCGTCCTGCCGGCTTTATAAAACTCTTTCAACGCGGTAAAAATCGAGTTTAAAACCAGGTCCGCATATTTGATATAATTAGCCAGGCGCTTGTGGAAGTATATATTTTTATAATTAAACTGCTTGACCCTGTTTATCAGATCCAGATAGCGCGGAGAGAAGCGTATGCCTTTATCCGGAGCGCTGGAACGGCAGAGGTCCATTATAAAATCGTGCATCAGAACGGTGTTGTTTAATTCTCTTACTTCGGCCTTCTTTCCCAGAGAGTCTTTGAGTATATGCCCGAGCTCGCTCAATTGCGATTTCGTGAGTATATTAAGCGTCAGCGCGTCTTCGATATCGCGGCCAAGATAAGAAATTTTATCGGATATCTTTACCACGCAGCCTTCCCACGTATAAGGCTGATAGCGGCCGGGGCTTTCTATCGTTTCAAGCTCGACCGCTTCTTCGCGGGCGAATATGGCGTTTTCATCCACTTCGCCGCAGTGCGATATGATTCCGTCGCGCACAGCATAAGTCAGGTCGAGATTTTTTTCGACCCCTCTCGGGTCCTTAAGCGTTTCAAGGCAGTCGATGGCGTAAAGCCCGTTTTTTTCGTGCCAGAAACTTTTATCCAGATATTTTTTAGCTATAGCGGCTATTATATGCTCGCCGGAATGGCCGAAAGGAGGATGACCCAGGTCGTGGCCGGTGGCGATGGCCGACGCCAGAGCCGTATTGAGCCCCAGAAACGCCGAAATGGTCTGGCTGACCGAAGCCACATGATTGACGTGCTCTATGCGGGTGCATATATGGTCGTTTCTGGTAGCCGAAAACACCTGAGTTTTATGTTTTAACCTCCGGTATGCCGTACAGTGGAGAATTCTCGTATAATCCCTGGAAAATTCGTCTCGCACTTCATTGAAACGGGAATATAACTTTTCGCTTCTGGCGACAGCCTGATTCCACTTCGGGCTTTCGGGGCTTACCGCCACGTTTTTAAATTTATTTTTTTGCATAATTTTTAAAACAAACCTTCTTTTTTTAATTCAGCTATAAACTTATCGTATTCAACGCACAAAGAGGCGGTCAATTCCGCGGCGGACCCGTCGATTTTTCCATGCACGGCGGATTTTTCAAGGCGGTATAAAACGTCGGCTATAGTCTCGGCGCCGACGCCGCGAGCCGTACTTTTCAAGGAATGGGAATAAAACTTGAGTTTTTGCGCATCATTCGCGTTCAAAGCGCTTTGTATATTTTCGATGTTCTGCGGAGAGTATTTCATAAAAAGCTCCAGCGAATCTTTTATCAGTTCGTCTATTCCGCTCATATTTTCGAAAAGAGTTTTTTTATTAAACGCCAAAAGATCGCCGGCCGCGGCCTTATCGTCTTTTATTTTGACCCTGTCGCTCACGGCGAACTCATTTGCTTTTATAACCTTTTCAATAACGCGGTCGAGCTCGTTTATATCGATCGGCTTGCTCAAAAAACCGTTCATCCCGATCTGCTTGCAGAGTTCTAAATCTTCCCGTGTGGCGCTGGCCGTAACGGCAATAACGGGAATTTCGAGGCCCATGGCCCTTATTTTTTCGGCGGTTTCAAAACCGTCCATAACCGGCATCTGAAGATCTAACAGCACGATGTCGTAGCGCCCGGTTTCAAGTAGTTTAATCGCCTCCAGGCCATTTTCGGCAACCTGCACTCTATGGCCCGCAAGCCTTACGATTTTTTTTATCAGTATGATATTCATGTAATTGTCTTCGACTAAAAGAATATCGTATTTATTTTTATCCGCAATTACCGGCGCATTTTGTTCGCCGCCGCCGGCTTTTTTCAACTGGCCGCCTCTGGCGAAGCCTATGGTAAAATAAAATCGGCTCCCGAGGTTCTGCGTGCTTTCAACGCCGATACCGCCGCCGCCCATAAGCTTGACCAGCTGATTCGCTATCGTAAGGCCAAGCCCCGTCCCGCCGTATCTTCTGGTAACGGAGCCGTCGCTCTGCATGAAAGGAGCGAATATCGTTTTGAGTTTTTCCGGGCTGATTCCGATGCCCTCGTCCATGACGTTGAACTCGATATCGACGCGCTGCGCGGTTTCTTTCACGATTTCCGTTTTAACTATAACTTTTCCGTTTTCACTGAATTTAACCGCATTAGACAGAAGATTAAGTAAAACCTGAGAAAGCCTTTTCGGGTCGCCTGACAAAAATCTATCGCTTTTATATCCGTTTAGATGGCTTATATAAATATTCTTTTCGGCCGCCTGCGCTTTGAGCATTGAAATAGTGTCGTTAACGCTTTTTTCCAGATCGAATTCGATTTTTTCGATATCTATTTTTCCGGCCTCTATTTTTGAAAAGTCCAGGACATCGTCGATTAAAGTATAAAGGCACTTCCCGCTGAAAGTTATATAATCGACAAGTTCTTTCTGTTCGCCAAGCAGCGGAGTTTTTTTCATCATTTCCGAAAAACCCAGAATACTATTGAGCGGGGTCCTTATTTCGTGGCTGATGTTGGCAAGGAACTGGCTTTTGGCTTTATTAGCGGAATTAGCGGCCGCCTTGGCTTCTTCGGCGACGCTGGCCGTTTTTTTAAGCTCGTTTTCTATTGTTTTCTGATTCGTAATATCTATGGCGTTTATAATGATTCCTTTCACGGAAGGTTCGTTAATCATGTTCGCCATGCGGACCTCGATATAGCGGCGCTCGGAATTTTTCTTGAAAAATCTCACTTCGCAGGATTTTTTAGCGTCGCCGGCGATTATGAGGTTATTGAATTCCTTCATGAACGAAACAGCGTCTTCAGGGTCGAGAAATTTTATAAAACTCTGATTGAGCATTTCGCCTTCGTCATAGCCGAGTATCTCTTTAATAGTAGGGCTGCTGTATGCGATTGTGCCGTCCACATTAAGTATCTGAATTAGAACCGGGCTGTTTTCTATAAGCGCCCTGAAAAGTTTTTCGCTTTTATTAAGATTTTCTTCGGCCTGTATTCTGGCGCTGATATCGCGTATCATGGCGCATATAGTGGAGCGGCCGTTTAAATGATAGCAGTTTGCAAACACTTCGACGGGAAAAATAGAGCCGTCTTTTTTATGGTGATAGCGCAGCGGCACGTGAACGCTTTCGCCGATTTTTATGTTTTTAAAAAGCGCAGCGCTATCTTCGGCCTCAAAACTGACGTCGAAAGCTTTCATGGTTAAAGCTTCCGCGGCCGTATAGCCGTAAAGGTTTATCCAGGCGTCGTTAACGTCTAAAAATTTCGTCGTTTCGGCATCGGCTATCGCTATGGCGATAATCTGGTTTAAAAATAACTGACCGTGCTTATCGTCCGCACTTAAAATATAACCGTTACATTTATTAAGGTTATCTTTCATATCGCTACTCACCCTGTACAATTTAATGTTTTTATATAATATATTTTAATATAAAATCAAATAAAATGCAATCACAATATCGCTTACGATATCAAAATATAAAAATCCGTAGTATTGCATATTTTAATAAAATTTTGCTATAACTATGTTAGAAGTTTATATTTATCGAAAAACAGGATGAGTGATAGTTATGTATAAACATTTTTTTACGTCTTTTATGGCAATCGCAGTTTTCGCTTCGGCTCTTTTAGTTCCCGCGCCTGCGAGGGCGGACGCGATTACTAACCCCGTCAACGGCACCGTCACCGTAGAAATGAATACGCAGGCTCCGCAAGCCGTTCAGGCCGTGACCGAACCGGCTACTTCTTCAATTGAAATAGCTCCGGCGGAACAGCCGGCCGCCGCGCCTCCGGCGACAGATGAAATAACCGCGGCCTCGGCAGCAGCGGATGCGGCAACGTCGGAAACTGCGGTTAAAGCAGAATCCGTCGCAGCGCCGCAGGCGGAAGAACCTGCTCTGGCGCAAACGGCCGAAGCCGCTTTAGTGCGCCCCATAGCCATTATGGTTGAAAACGAGCCTCCCGCGCGTCCTCAGAGCGGACTTTACGCCGCAAAAATCCTGTTTGAAATTCAGGCGGAAGAAGTGACAAGGTTCATGGGCGTATATTACGATCTGGATAAAAGCTTTGAAATAGGCCCTATCAGAAGCGCCCGCCATTACTTTGTGGATATATCGACCATGTTCGACGCGGTTTATGTACATGTAGGCGGCTCGCCTATGGGCCTTGCCGAAATAGCCGAAAGAAAAATAAATAATATAAACGATATAAAAGGCGACAGGGGTTTTTATAGAACGTCGGAGCGCCGCACGCCCCACAACCTTTACGCTAAACTGCCCAATCTAAAAAAAGAAATGGAGCGCAAGAAATACAGGACCGAAACTTCCAGGCCCCTGCCTTTCGAGTTTGCCGACGCAAAGCTCAATTCGGCGCAGCTTCTGGAAAAAGGCGTACAGGGAACTCAGATATCTAATGTAAATATTCCTTACTCACGCGGATACAAAGTGGGCTATGAATTCAGCGCACAGGAAAATAATTTCACCAGGCTTTATAACGGCAAACCATTCAAAGACCACCGCGATTCTACGGTGGTAAAGGCCGATAACGTCGTTATAATGCGCTGCGACATGCATATAATCGACGAACAGATGCGTCACGAAATGGACCTTTACCAGGGCGGCACATGCGAAATATTCATAGGAGGGCATTTTACCGTCGGAACCTGGGACCGCGACCGCGCGAGCGGGGCGTTCAAATACTATGATTCGTCTTTAAACGACGTCAAATTCAATCCGGGAAATATCATAATACACATTATAAAACCGGATCAAAAGATAACCGTGGACGATCAAACTTACTCGTATGAACGAAAGGCTAAAGCCAAAAAGGGAAAGGCCTCTAAAAAAGGCCGCCACAACGATGAATCGGAATCCGAGGAAGGCGCGGTAGATTAAAATGATAGATTAAAACCAACGCCTTTGCCAAAAGCGCATAAAATTAATTTAAAATTATAAAATAAAACTGATATTTTAAGGGAGGACTAATTATGCCCGATTTAAGTTATAAAGACGTAACGCCCATAGGCGGAGAACTCGGCACATCGATGAGCAAATTTTGCGAAGACGGAAGGATCATCGCCTTTTCGTCGGTGGTGGGCGACGGCCTGTCCGACAGTCTCGAAGCCAACTGGCAGAAGATGAACCGCTCCACCGATCACCGCTGGATCAGGAATCTGGCCATTTATGACGATTCTAAAAATATGTGGCGTTACGTGGGCGCCATGAGCAGAAACTCGAACCAGATCAACTGGTTCACGCATAAGGGAGTCATACAGAATTACGCCGACGCCTTTATAGGAATACAGGCGGGTCTTTTCTGCCTTTCGCAGGAACGAGAAGAGAATGAAAAAGAGCCCCTGAAAAAAGTGGGTCTGGGCTTCGGCATACCCGTAAAAGCCGGCGAAGTGGTCGCTGAAACGTTTTTCAACTATATAAAAAGCCGCCTGAAAGCCGAAGGAAACGAAAAATACTTATATATAAAAGCCAAAAACGTCGCTACCGGCGAAATAAAAGAATTAAAAATTCAGTTCGCCTTTATCCTGCTGCAATTCCAGGCTTACGGCGCTTACATGTCGTTCCTTATGAAAAAATTCGGCATGAGGCTTTACAACACATACGTGGTGGACGTAGGCCACGGAACATGGATAAAGCTGCCGGTCATAGAAAACGAAGCCGACATAAATCTTTCGGATTCTGTTCCCGAAGGCATTTTTACAGTAACATCGAACATCTCCCAGATCATATTCGAGTCTTCAGGACAACGGTATAAAATACCGGAACAGCGTATCATGGAAAAGCTGCCTCGAAACGAGTATAAGGTCGAAGTTCCCGGAAGCGGCATTTTCGATTTCAAAAACATTCTCGACAACGAATGTTCGAATCTTTGCGAGCATATAATCCAGGCCGTAAAATCCGACCTGGTTTCGATCAACCGCAAAGGCAAGACCATAGACTATTTTGCAATGGTAGGCGGCGGGGCGTCCCTTATCTTCGACAAATTCAAGGAAAAAATACGCGCCCATTATAACTGGAGCGAAGAAATAGCCCGCGACAGGGTGATATCGGCCATAGAGCTGGGAATCGATCACAGGTACGTGAACTCGGTAGGATTCATGCTTCTAGCCCGCGACCAGATAGCTCTCGAACTCGAAAAAGAAGTGAACCCCGATTTTGAAATAACCAATATATCCACCGACGATCTGGAAAATTTTAGAATATGATGAAAAAACAGGTAAAAGAAGCCGAAGAAAAAATTAAAGTCCCGCTGGAACTGCTTCTGGATAAGGAAACTATCGCAATAATAGAAGCGCAGTGCGAGGAACACAAGACCGGCCGCGACAGGTTCGTAGCCGTAGTCATAAGACTTTTTCTGGATTTTTCATATATCGCAAGGACCGTCGGAAAAGATATTTTTTCGTTCCGCGACGAGATGATAAAGGCCATCGTAAGAAGCCGCGGCGCCGGCGCAGGAGATATAATCGACAAATTAAGCGAAGCGGATAAGCAAGCTTCTAAAAAAGAAGCCGTAAAAGCGCCGGCTGATTTAAGCGCGCTCAAGGAAAAATTCAGCGGCATAATTAACGAAATGAGCGAACTCAAGTCGGCGGTACTGGAGCTGAAAAAGTCTCTGACGGGAGCCGCCGGGCCGGTTTCATCCGCCGCGGCGCAGGAAAACGACCAGGCCCGCGCCGCCGAAAAGAAAAAAGACCGCCGGCCGCAGGCCGGCGAGGCCGCGCAGGAAAGCCAGACCGAAATAATCACCATCGACGAGCTCGCCTCGGAATTTAAAAGCTCCGCGCCGCCGTCGTATAAAGATAAAAGAAAAAAACTGAATAAGCTGAAATTTTAACGGATATAAAAACGCCGGCCGCTTAAAAATGCGGCCGGCGTTTTTTTTAAAAAATAAGTTTTTAAGATACCAGGGTTTTTACCTTTTCAAATTTCCCTTCCATGCCCAGATCGAGGATCTGCTCCGCCAGAGCGTTATTAACATTTTTACGCTCCACTATCATTTTAATATACTTTCTTTTAGTGTCGGCCACAAGATCGATTTTTTTCTTTTCGCTCAAATATATGAACTCGTCAAGCCTTTTTATTTCATCCATAATTCTGCCGCGCTTGCTTTCGATAAAAGAGTAATATATCCTGCCGCATACGATTCCGTAAAGCGGGCTCAATATCACGTTCAAAGCCATCGTGATTTTAAAGAAAAGCGCCATTTCCGAATAATAAAGGAGCGCATAACCGAAAAGCGCGGTGAATAATATCATGAACACGAAGCAGCCCGAAATGGTCTTGACCAGAGAATAAATCTTATTATTGCGCCAATCGTCGCTCGGAAGCGGGTCGCCCTTGCCCAGGCTGGTTTTTTTATAATTGCCGAGAAAAGTTTCCGTTTCCAGCACCGGGTAAATTTTATTCATCTGAATAAGTTCTTTTATTTTTCTGTCAAAATCTTTTTGCGCCGTAATGAACGGTTTTAAAACGTCGTTGTTCAGCTCGTCGCTGCACTTAAGCGAGATATCTTCCAGGAAAAACTTGAAATCGGAAAAATTTTTATTTTCGCCGACCTCTTTTATGATCGACTGAAGGCTCTCGTTCAATTTTTCAGCCTTCTGCCTCATGGCCAGAAGCTGAAAATAAGCCTTGTTGTTTTCGAGCGAAGCGTTTATTTCACGGTTCTCCGCCTTTATGGCCGCTATTTTAGAAGGCATGACCGAATATGAAGAATCGCTGGTGAGCCTTTCCAGATAATCGTCGATTTTCGACGTTATTTCCGTCACAGCGTTCTGCGCCTCGTTGTAGACGCCGTTATAAAACATGTCTATCTCTTCGAGAAGGTTGTCGAACGCCCGGTCGTATATCATTTGAAGCAGAAAAATATTGTTGTTTTTAACCAGGTCCAGCATAAGGCTCATCGTCTGCTGAAGCTCGGCCGTATATGAAGGCGAGCACGCGAGACCCTGAGCGTAACCGTATATGGCCGAAGGGTTTTCAGGATCGATTTCATATGCCTGCTTAAGGGTGCTGAGCGCCTGGGGATAGGATTCCGGCATCGCGTTCAAGGCGATGAGCCTGTATATAAGCCCGCAGAAAAGAGTGCTCTGCACGAAAATTTTTTTAGAGCGCGCCTGCGCGAATTTAGCGGCTTTTTTAAAAAAATTCAAAGCGCTTTCGTGCTCGGCCTTTTCAAAAAAGCACAGAAGGCCCAGCTGATAGCAGCTTAAAAAATCGCCGTAGTTCTTTTCTTCGGCGTTTATGAAACTAATAAAAGCGTTTTCGATATTGCCGTTTTTATAATAATCTTCGGCTTTTTTTCTGTTGTGCCGCGCCATCTTCGCTTCCGCCGATTCGTCGGCGGTCCCGGCATGAAAAGCCTTGAATTCTTCGTTGTTTTCGTAATCGTGCCACAACACGCGCTTGGCGTATGAGTAATTCGCTATGGAACAAATATGTTTTAAATCTTTTGAAATTTTAGAGCTGAATTCCTTGCAAACGGGGTCTAAAACCTGCTGGTTGATAAACGAAGCGAGCAGTTCCTGCCTGCTGTACAAAAGCGCGGATTCATTAGCCAGAGATGATGTTTTGGAAATCGTTTCTATTTCGCGTTCGATCTGCGAAACGATCATGTTAAAGGACCTCGAAGCCTGCGCGAAAAATCCGTTATCGCCCGAATTGAATGAGTTTTCGATTATGCGGTATATGCTTCTTATCTGCCGGTATTCAATTGAGTCTTCGAGTTTAAAAATGCTCATATTTCAAAAAAATAACATAAATTTTTATATAAATCAAGGTAGCTATTCAGGTTATCTGTATTATCGGCATTTTAATTTATTAATTTATCAAATTGTTCAACCGATTCTATCTTGATTTTATTTTATCTTATTTTATCCATTATTTCAAGCATTTCTTTTAAAGAAGTGTACCCTTGCACCTGAGAACCCGAAAGCTTTCCTGCGCTGTCGTAAAAGACTATGAAAGGCATATAAGGCGAATTGTATATTTTATTTTTTATAACTGCGCCTTCATCGGAAGGATTTGTGCAATCGAGCTTGATTTTAACGAACCGTTCAGACGCGCTTATAAAATCGGGATTTTTAAAAATTTCCGCCTCTATCTGTTTGCAAGGAATGCACCAGTCGGCATAAAAATCTATAATCACCGGCTTTTTTTCCAGGCGCGCCTTTTTCATTCCCTCATCGTAATTTTTAATCCACTCAGCCGCGCCGCTATTTGATTTTTCAGCGGCCGGATTGTAAGCCGGAAGCGGAATTTTAACCAGGCCGGATTCCAGGACGCAGGCAAAAGCGATCAAAGCCGCCAGAGCGATAAAAACCATGCCGGCGCCTTTGGCGAAATGCACAGGCATAGGAGAGTTTTCATCCACGGCCGAAAATACGCCGAGCACGGCGGCCGTAACTACCGCGTAAAACGACGCCGCGGCGTACATGGCGTAAAGGGGCGTCACGAACTGCATAAAATACAGAGTGAGCCATAAAATTACTATGCCGAAAAAGTTTTTAAGCCTTACCATCCACATTCCCGATTTCGGAAGGAACCCCGCTCCGAGAGCCACGGCAAGAAAAAGCATGCCCAGGCCCATTCCGTAGGAAAATAACATCAAAAAGCCTATGGCCGGTGAATTTACGGCCGAAACGAAAATCAGCAGAGAACCTGCGAACGGGCCCACGCATGGAGCCGCCACCAGGCCCATGGTAAGGCCCATGGTAAACGCGCCGAAGTAACCCTGCTCGGATTGGCCGACTTTCGACATTATCGAATCGGGCACGCGTATTTCGTAAAGCTCGAACATCGCCCCGGCGAAAAACAGCAGAAGGGCGCTCAAAAGGCCTACCACCCAGGCGTTCGACATAATAGAACCGAGATCGACGCCTATAAGCGTTACCGCGACCCCGAGCGCGGCGAACGAAACCGCGATGCCGATTACGAACACCAGGGCTAGCGAGAAAGTTTTTTTCCGTGAGCCGGCCGCCCCCTGGCTGCCAAAAAATGCGACGGTTATAGGAATCATCGGGTAAACGCAAGGCGTGAGCGAAGATATAAGGCCCCATAAAAAAGCCACCGCAACGGCCAATAAAAGGCTGCGCTCATAAAATTGCGCGAAAGATGATTTTTGTTTTTGCGGCTGAACCGTATCAGCGGCAGGCGGCGCGCCGGGGGTCGAAGCGGCGGAAACCGCTCCTGCGGCCGGAAGCCCCGTTACATTCAATTCGGCTTCGAGCGTCGCCGCCGCGGGCGGGGTGCACATCATATCGGTGCATGCCTGATAAGAGGCTTTTATAGGCAGTTTAAATCCGGATTGAACGGCCGGCGATATTTTTATCTCGATAGTGGAATAAATTACGCCTTCATATAAAAGAAGTTTTTCGCCAAGCGAAGGATAATCCTTGATTACGGGCGCCGGATAGGACGCTTTAAAAGATTCTACCGCAGGCGAAGCTATGGAATACGAAAGCGCTATTCCGGTTTTATCGCCGGGAGCGTAAATATGAAACGGCTTGACTATATCCGTTTGAATGACGATTTCTACGCTGGCGCCGGCGGCCGCGCCTATCGGAGAATTCAGCACCCGGAAAGACACTTCAGGCTTTTCCGCCATGGCTGAAAAAGCCTGAGAAAATAAAACAGAAGCCAGCAAAACGCAGATAAAAATAAACTTTCTTTTCAATTCGACCACGACTCCTCTATAAATTTCAAGTCTATTACGGACGGAAAATATAACAATATAATAATATACTGTAATTTGATATACTTAATTACGATATATTATATTAACAGAATTTTAGATTTCTTTCAATACTTTTATAGATAAAATTATTAAAAAGCCTCCACGGCCATTTAACGATTTGACATTTATCATATTTCTGGTATAATGAATTAAATACCGGACTTAAATTTTAAAAAAATATCGCGGAGGTTATTCATGAAAAAGACGACTGTTTTTCTTATCGCTATTTTGATATGCGCGTTAACGGGTTTTATATCGGCGCCGAAGGCATGGTGTGAACCTGCGTCCGTCAGCGCGCCGGAAAATATAGAGGGCGCCGCGGCGCCGGACCCCGACTCGAAAGAATTCGCTCCGAAGCAAAAAGACAAAGACCCTTTCAAAGTCCTTCTGACGCCTCCGCCGCCGGTAGAACCGCAGGGCCCTTCCGAAAAAGACCGTAAAATAAAAACGCCGGTTCCCGCGATTGAACCGCTGCCCATAAAAGTGACTTTTATAGTGGGTTCGTCGTATAGAAAATTCGCAACCCTTTGCCTGAACAATAAAATTTACCAGATGACGAACGGCGAAAGCGAAGACAGCGGATTATTCCGCATAATAGAAGTCCTCGACCGCGAAGTCAAAATTTTCGATTCCAGAATCAACAAGGAAAGGACGCTGCGGCTGAACGAATAATCAGAAATACTCTTACCCGCACGAAACAAAAAAAGCGAAATATATTAATAATCGTTACGGTTCAAATTAAAATCGTTAAGCCATTTATCGGTGCACACCGGTTTATGGCTTTTTATTTTTTCTATAACGGCAGCCGGATTTTTTTCGATAACCATAAGGCCGCGGTGACTTTCGTGTAAAAATCCGTCGCTCACCATTTTTCCTATAAAGGATATAAGATGGTCGTAATAGCCCGAAGTGTTCAAAAGCGCGCAGGGCTTTTTCTGAAAACCGAGCTGCGCCCAGGTCAGTACTTCGAAAAATTCCTCGAGCGTGCCGATGCCGCCGGGAAGCGCTATAAAAGCGTCGGAAAGCTCCGACATAAGCGCTTTTCTCTCGTGCATAGTGTTTACGACCCGAAGCTCGGTGAGCGAACGGTGAGCGAGTTCCTTATCTACGAGAGTTTTGGGAATCACGCCGACGGCTTTGCCGCCCCGCGCGAGAACCGCGTTGGCTATTTCGCCCATTATGCCGACGTTGCCGCCGCCGTAAACCAGATCGATGCCGCTTGCGGCCATATTTTCGCCAAGCTCCCGGGCCGCCTGAACATACTCCGGCTTATTGCCGGAATTAGACCCGCAAAAAACGCATATTTTTTTTATCAATTTTCATTCCCCGTTTCTCTATTTGATGTAGCTATCTCACTTTAACGCCGAACTTAAAGTCTTCTTTATATCTTTCATAGGTCGCATGAAGCTTTTCATGTATGCGAAAAAAAGCTTCGACCAGAACCGGATCGAAATGCGTTCCCGAATCTTTTTTTATCCGCTTAAGCGCTTCTTCATGCGGCAGCGCTGGTTTATAAGGCCTTTTCGAAACGATGGCGTCGTAGGCGTCCACTATTGAAAATATCCTGGCCGCCAGGGGAATCTCTTCTCCCTTGAGCCCGCACGGATAGCCAGTGCCGTCGTATTTTTCATGATGGTGCAAAATTATATCCTTCGCCATAAGAAGATAGCCTCTGCTGATATGATGATCGGCGATAATGCTTAAAATAACGTCGGCGCCTATAACGGGATGCTTTTTCATTTCGGCGTATTCTTCGTCCGTCAGCGCGCCAGGCTTCAGCAAAACCCTGTCAGGTATTCCGACCTTTCCGATATCGTGGAGCGGCCCGACTTTATAAATATTGTTGACGAAATCTTCCGCGCAGCCTATTTCAGTAGCCAGCATAACCGAATATTCGCGAGTGCGTTCGAGATGATACCCGGTTTCCGGGTCGCGCAGTTCCGCAAGCTTGGCAAGCGCGAATACGGTAACGTCGTTTATCTCGAAATAAGCCTGCGATACGCGGGAAATGGTGGTATGATGAAGCTTATCGATCGCTCCGAGGCAGCGCAGAAGCTCGGAATGAGCGATATTTCTGGACAGCAGATCGTTATAGCTGTCTTCGAACAGATGAAACGCTTCGACGAATTTAGGGTATGAAATGTCGTTATATGCGATTTCTTTGGCCAGCTCCGAATTGCCCCTGTAATATCCTTCGAAGTCGGCGTCTTTAAGGTAAAAAGAAAAATCTTCGATGAGCTTTTTAAAACCGTCTTTATAATAGCCAAGCTCCACGTCATTTGAAATAATATTTTCTATCTTTACCAGCTCTATCCATTTTTCCAATATGTGGTCTCTATTCTTTTCAAATATTTCAGCCACCTTTTTTATAAGGCCAATTTCTTTCGAGTTCATTTTATGCGACCGCCTTCTTTGTATATTTAAAATATTGCATTAATTTTAATACATTTCGACTAAATTTTCAACATAAAATTTTTCCGCGTTCCATACGACGCTCCCATTTTCCGTGTTTAAAGACGTTTCTGCCCTTCACAAAAAGTTTAGCCATAAACGGAGCCACTTTTTTTAATAAAAATATTGCATTTTTAAAAAAAATTTGATATTATTAAAAAAATTTTAAGTAATGAATGTTTCATAGATTAAAAATACTTTAATATTATGGAGAATGACTGCATGTTAAATTCGGTTTCAACCGCTATCGGCATATCCGGCGTCAGCTATCCCGTTTTATCACTGGCCTCGGCCGCCGCTTCCGGCACAGGCGAAGTCAGCGCGTCGGCTTCATCCGCTTCGATGATAGAGCCTTCCATAATCTTCAACCGCCACTGGATCGAGCACACTTTTCATTCCGTCGGCGGGCATCATTTCGTAGTGGTAATGATGAGCCTTATAATAATCGCGGCGCTGACGGCTTTCCTGGCGTATTGCTCGCAAGGCCTTAAATTAAGGCATATATCCGCCGGACAGAACTTTTTAGAACTCATTTACGAATCGCTCGATAATTACGTAGTCAGCATGATGGGGCCTGCCGGCCGCAAGTTTCTCGTTCTGATAGGTTCGCTTTTTATTTACATACTGTTTTCCAACTACCTGGGCCTCATTCCGGGACTCGAGGCGCCTACCGCAAACTTAAATACCACGGCAGCCCTCGCCCTCGTCACTTTCTTCTCGATACACTACTTCGGCCTTAAAACTCAGGGCCTGAAATATTTGAAGCACTTCGCCGGCGATATCTGGTGGCTCGCGCCGCTTATGATTCCAATACACATAATAGGAGAGCTGGCGCGCCCGCTGTCCCTGTCAATACGACTTTTCGGAAATATCAGAGGCGAAGATATCGCCATATGCATACTGTTTTTTCTCGGCGTCAAGGCTTACTTTCCGTTTTTCCACCTGCCCATGCTTTTTCTGGCGTGCTTCTCATGCCTTATACAGGCGCTGGTTTTCACGATGCTCACGATGGCCTACATTTCCGGCGCGCTCCCGCATGAAGAGCACCACGAAGACGGGCACGACGATAAAACCGGAAAACATTCGCATTAAAAATCAATAACGCGTTCAAGTTTTTTTAAATAAACCAAACAAACAAAACCATTAAAAATTATGAAAGGGGAATTTTAATGAATCTTCAGTTAGACCTTCACGTATGGAGTGTAATCTTCTCGTCGCTTTGCATCGCGATCGGCGCGTTCGGAGCGGCTCTGGCACAGGGTAAATCGATAGTAGCCGCCCTCGAAGGCATCGCAAGACAGCCTCAGTCCGCCGGCGAAATCCGTACCACGATGATTATAGGCCTCGCGCTTATCGAATCCCTCGCGATTTATTGCCTGGTTATATCGCTTATCCTCCTGTTCGTAAGATGGTAATAATATAAGAACGCACGGCATATAAGCGGGCCGACGCCTTTATTACGGAACGGCCGTAATCGGGGTCGCCCGCCGCAAATGCCCGCGCATGAAGTTTTTAACGCTCACCCATTTACTTACGGCATGAGAGGGGCTGCATAATGTTAGATATTAACATTAATTTACTCTGGCAATTCATAAATTTTTTCATAGTCTTATATGTGCTAAACCGTTTTCTTTTCACTCCCGTAGGCCAGGTGCTTAAAAAGCGCCAGCTCGATATCGAGCTTCTCTACAAAAAGATCGAAGAAGACCGCGAAGCCGCGGAAAATTTAAAAAAAGCCCACGATGAAAAGATAAAGAAAATCCAGCTTGAAATAGACGAAATCAAGCGCAACGAAATTAAAGCCGCGCAGCGCCAGCGCGAGGAAATCCTCGAAGAGGCCCGCCGCGAAGCCCAGCTCATAATCGATAAAGGCATAGCTAAAATAGAAATCGAAACTAAAAAAGAACTGGACAAGCTTCAGGATTACCTGAGCGACCTTTCAATCCAGATAGCCTCGAAAATATTAAAACAGGAAATCGATGTAAACCGCCATAAAACCATGATAGGCGATTTCATACAAAAAGTTGGTGACATAGAGTGGCAGAAGCGGTAGCAGCAAAGCGTTACGCGGAGGCCCTCCTGAGGCTCGCGCACGGCGAAGGCGAAACGCAAAGATTCGAACAGGACATCGAGTTTATCATTCAAACTCTAAAATCGGACGCGCGCCTCACAAAAATATTCACTCATCCGCGCATAAAAAGGGCCGAAAAGTTCGAACTTATAGATAAGCTCTGGAAAGAGCATATTAGTAAAACCGTATATAACTTCATGAGGCTGCTCATAGAAAAACGCCGCATTTACGAAATCGGGATGATCTTAAAGCATTACCAGATCGAAGTTAAAAGGCTTAAGGGCATTTACATGGCCGACGTGCAGACGGCGTTCCCTCTGGAGGCCTCGCAATCCGAGGAACTCAAGAGCCGCCTCGAAAGTCTCAGCGGATTGAAACTCGAAATAAAAAACAGGGTTAAGCCTGAAATCATAGGCGGCATTCTCGTTAGAATCGGCGACGACGTAATCGACTGGCGCGTGTCGAGAATGCTCAATACCCTCAATGAACAGATGCGCCGCGACGAACTCATAGGGATTTTAGACTCCGCGCCCGAAGCGTCCCGCGTCATCGACGTCGAAAAATAACCGGCGCGCCTTACTTTACGAAAGCATTTAATTATTCGATACAAGCGAATGGGGGAAGTGATAAATGGCTATCAGACCAGATGAAGTGGTTAAGATATTGACTCAGGAAATAAATAAGTTCGACACGGCGCTGCACCTTGACCAGGTGGGAACCGTAGTTACGGTGGGCGACTCCATCGCCCGCATCCATGGACTCGAAAACGCTATGGCAGGAGAGCTTATCGAGTTTCCCAACGACGTTTACGGCCTGGCTTTAAACCTTGAAGAAAATTCAGTCGGCTGTATATTGCTCGGCGACGACAAGCTTATCAAAGAAGGCGACACGGCCCGCTGCACCGGCAGAATCATATCCGTTCCGGTCGGCCCCGAACTCGTAGGCCGCGTAGTTGACGCGCTCGGCCGGCCCCTCGACGGCAAAGGCCCCATAACCGCCAAGCAATATCTTCCGATCGAATCAAAAGCCCCCGGCGTCGTCGAAAGACAGCCCGTTAAAGAGCCCCTTCAAACGGGCATAAAGGCCATCGACGCCATGATACCTATCGGCCGCGGCCAGCGCGAACTCATAATAGGCGACCGCGCCACCGGTAAAACGGCCATAGCCATAGACACCATCATAAACCAGCGCGGCAAGGACGTACATTGCGTTTACGTGGCAATAGGCCAGAAGCGTTCTACCGTTGCGCAGGTTATCAGAACTCTCGAACAGAACAAAGCCATGGACTACACCACCGTAGTTTCGGCCACGGCATCCGATCCCGCGTCGCAGCAATTCATAGCGCCTTACGCAGGATGCGCCATAGGCGAATATTTCAGAAATAACGGCAAGCACGCGCTCGTAATTTACGACGACCTTTCCAAACACGCAGCGGCTTACCGCCAGGTATCGCTTCTTCTCAGAAGGCCGCCCGGACGCGAAGCTTACCCGGGCGATATATTTTACCTGCATTCGAGACTCCTCGAAAGGGCCTGCAAATTCAGCGACAAAAACGGCGGCGGTTCGCTTACCGCGCTGCCTATAATAGAAACACAGGCCGGCGACGTTTCGGCTTACGTTCCCACGAACGTAATTTCAATAACCGACGGCCAGATTTATCTTGAATCAGACCTGTTTTATTCGGGAATCCGCCCCGCCATCAACGTCGGCATATCCGTTTCGCGCGTCGGCGGCAACGCCCAGATCAAAGCGATGAAGCAGATCGCAGGCCGCCTCCGTATAGACATGGCTCAGTTCAGAGAACTCCAGGCGTTCGCTCAGTTCGCATCTGATCTCGATAAAGCCACCAGGGCCCAGCTCAACCGCGGCCAGAAGCTCACCGAAGTGCTCAAGCAGCCGCAGTATCATCCCATGGAAGTCGAGCACCAGATAGCTATTATCGCCGTAGGCACATGGGGGCTTCTCGACGATCTGTCAACGAGCGACGTCAGCGCCTTCGAAAGCGGCTTCATTAAATATATAGACGATAAATACCCGCAGATAGCCGTTGAAATCAAAAAGAGCAAAACCCTCGATAACACGACGAGCGAGTTGCTAAAAAAGAGCTGCGGCGAATATTTCGCTATTTTTAACAAGGAAAAATACAACAAATAACAAGCCTCTACCGGAGTAATAAAACATGAAACAGGCAAAAGAAATAAAAAGAAAGATAAAATCGATTATATCGATACAGCATATTACGCGCGCCATGAAAATGGTTTCCGCAGCTAAATTCAAAAGGGCGCAGGTCCGTTTGGGCGGCATAAGCGCTTATTTTAAGCGCATAAAAGAAATGATCGCCGATATGGCTTCGTATCTCGCGGAACACAAGCATCCTTTCGTGCTCAGCGCAGCCGATATTGCCGAAGCCCCCAGGGTCCGCTGCCTTATCGTCGTTACCGGAGACAAAGGCCTTTGCGGTTCTTTTAATATAAATATCTGCAAAGAGGCCGAAAATATTATCAAAAGATCAAAAGCCGAAGACTATGAAACCGTCGTTATATCCATAGGCACCAAAGGCTATGATTATCTTAAAAAACGCGGCTATAAAGTAATATTCAATATGCCGCTGAACAAACCGGACCCTAAATTCGACGATATAGAATCCGTAGTCAACGAAGTTCTTCACGTTTACGACTCCGCCATATCCAAAGATATCCAGGTGTTGTACACACGCTATGTTTCAACCATAACCTATAAAATAACCGTAGATAAAATACTGCCTCTCGATTTGAAACGCAGGGAATTTACCGCGCAGTCCACCGTTCAGACGGTCGCCAACGATTTCAAATTCGAGCCGAACTCGAGCGATATTCTAAACTACCTTTTGCCGCGCTATGTAAAAATGCTTATTTTTAACGCCATAGTCGAATCGTCATGCTCCGAGCAGGGCACCAGAATGATAACGATGAGCTCCGCCACCGATAAGGCGAGCGAACTCATAGGCGAGCTCACGCTCATATTAAATAGAGCGCGCCAGGAATCGATAACGGCCGAAATACTCGATATAGTCGGCGGCGTAAACGCTCTAAAAAAAGCTCAGGAATAATATCGGGCGGCATAAATAATAAATTCACATACTATTTAATTCAATATAAAGGGCTTAAATTAAAAAACGGGAATTCCTCCCGTTTTTTTTATTTGGGCCTTGCATATTTTTACTTTTAAAAGCTATATTTATTGTGAAAAAATTAATTTTTATAAACTTTTGCCGATAATTAAAATGAAATTTACGCTCATTTTCTGAAAGGAAGGATATACAATCAGTTAAAAGATACAATTAAATAGACATTTTTCATTGTTTTTCACCATTAGCCATAGATTTTTTCGCAGAATCGAATTTAGTATTTTTAAAACACTGTCGCACTTTTGTTCGTAACACAACCGTTGAATGTTCACTGTATCGGAGGTAGAATTTGAATACACTCAAGAAGCTATTTGCTTATCTTTTAATAGTATTGTTCATATCGATTTTCTTTCAATCGATCGTCATTCTTTTTATAAAATATTCAAAAGAAGAAACCGGGCTTACTTTAACCCATAAATTTCAAAACTCTTTTTTAAATATGCAGGGCGGCGAAAAAAGCAGCGCTAAAGGCGCTAATCACCTTTTAAAAACGCTGTCTAACGTCGTTACGACGCTTTCGTCAAACGATCAGGCCGTGCCCGAAAAAATGGTCGTTTCGGTCCAGCGCTCTTCACAGATCGAAGAATATCGCCCGCAGGTAGAAGTAAGCTCGCCTTTCGGCGAAGAAAAAATAGAGCTTAAGCCTCTTAAAATAACGGCGGAACGCTCTTCGGATTCGGCCGCTGCCGCAAAAACTCAAATCGGCAACGCAAGCGAAGTAATCGATATTCCATACGGCAAAAAAATAATATTTCATACTCTTTCGCGCGGCGAAAAACTTTCCGATCTAGCAAAATTATATTCAGTGCCTCTTGACACGATAAAAAAACTGAACGGTTTTTCCGATAGCTACAGGCTTTACATCGGCCAGAAAATAATGATAGTTCAAACTTCCGGCGACGCTCAACAGGCTAAAGCCACGGCCAGAAACGAAAAAACGCAGGAACAAAACGTAAACGCGGCAAATTTAAATTCCGAAGGCGATAACGGAAATATAGACAGCATACTCAAGTCTTCCAGAAGCGCTAAAAACGCGTCGTCCAAAATTAACGGCGCATCTAACGCGCCCGCGAAAGACGCAAAAAAGACCGGATCGAAATTAAGCCCGGCTTCGTCAAAAGAAGCCGACCCGCTGTCAGATATTATAAAAAGCGCAAAAAATAAACGCCGGGTTTTTAAGTGGCCCGTCAGAGGGGTGGTGACATCTAAGTTCGGAATGCGCATCCATCCGGTTTACGGCAATTCAAGCATGCACACGGGCGTCGATATAGGAGCGGGCAAAGGCAGAGCCATTAAACCCGCCATGGGCGGAACCGTATTATTCGCGGGCTGGCTCGGCGGCTATGGCAAAATGGTCGAAATAAGACACCCGAAAGGCTACACCACTCGTTACGCGCACATGTCCAGCATAAAAGTAAAAAAAGGCCAGACGGTCAATTCGTCCACCACTATAGGAAACGTCGGCGACACCGGAACTTCCACCGGATATCACCTGCACTTTGAAGTCAGAAAATACGGAAGGCCTTTAAATCCTCTCGCCTTCATAAGAAATTAACGCCGCAAAAACCGTTTGTCTGCATTGGTAAGTAAGCGATTACTTACAAAACCCGGGTTAAAAATTCAAGTAACGCTTCAAACAAAAACATAAGTCATAGAAAAAATAAAAGTCAATATACGATAAATTATGAATATAGAATATTATTAAAGAGGAAGAGCGTCGCTCTTCCTCTTTAATTTAAACCGGCTTTTTATATATTAATAAATTTAAATTTATTATTCTTTTGTGATAAGCATGGATACGCCCTCGCCGCCGCCTATGCAAAGCGAAGCCACGCCCACGTTTTTATTTTCCTGGATCAGCGCGCTGATAAGCGTGGCGAGAATTCTCGAGCCGCTGGCGCCTACGGGATGCCCTAAAGCCACAGAACCGCCGTAAACGTTGACTTTTTCATCAGCAAGGCCGAGAGTTTTATTTATGGCGGCGGACGCGACCGAGAACGCTTCGTTGATTTCGAATAAATCCACGTCTTTTATATCTAAGCCCGCTTTTTTCAAAACGGAAGGTATCGATTTTATAGGGGATACGAGCAGCTCGTCGATTAAAACGTCGTCGAAGGAATACGCCCTGATCGCAGCCAGAGGCTTTAGCCCGCGCTTTTCGGCTTCTTCTCTGGACATTAAAACCACGCACGCCGCGCCGTCGGCAAGTTTGGACGCGTTTATAGCCGTTACCGTTCCGTCCTTTTTGAAAGCGGGACGAGCTTTTGCCGCCACTTCATAAGGGGTTTCGGCCGGTATTTCGTCTTTGTCCACTATCACGCTCCCCTTGCGCGTGGCTATTTCTACTGGAACTATCTCGCGTTTGAATTTTCCGGCGGCCATCGCTTTCAAAGCTTTTTCATAAGAGGCTACGGCGAATTTATCCTGGTCTTCGCGGCTTACATTGAATTTCTTTCCCATATTTTCAGCGAAATTGCCCATGGCTTCGCCCGAGCGAAAATCCAGCAGGCCGTCCGTCAGCATGGCGTCGAGCACCGTGACGGGGCCCATTTTATTTTCTTTTCTGGTGTATATGTAATGAGGGTTCTGGGACATGATTTCCATGCCGCCCGCAACCGCTATTTTAACGTCGCCGCATTTAACCGCTCTGGCGGCGGCTATAACCGAGTAGAGGCCCGAGCCGCAGACTTTATTTACCGTTACGGCCGCGCCGTTTTCTTCGGGCGCTCCGGCTTTTAATATCGCCTGACGGGCGGGATTCTGGCCGAGGCCGGCCGGAACCACGCAGCCGGCTATGGTTTCATCCACTTCGGCCGCGCCTATTTTAGCGTCTTCAAGAGCGGCTTTTATTACGCGCCCTAAAAGTTCGGGAGCTTTCATATCCGCGAAAGCGCCCATAAATTTAGCGTTGGCACTCCTTCTTGCGGCTACGATCACCACGTCGTTTTTTTCGTTTTTAAAGTTCATTTTAATTTCCCCTTCCTTATCGTTTTTACTGAAACTATTCCACTGCGTTTTATGTTTTTATACCTTATATTTATTGCGTTTTCAGCCGCCGGTAACTTTTTGAAAATGGCGAAACATAGCCGGGCCCCGAATCTGGCCCGGCGCCGGATGCGCCGGTTTAATTTTTTTATTGATGCCCGCCCGAAAATGCCTTTTATTTATCGGCCTGCAGGCCGCCGATATATTCGTTTTTTATGGCGATCTTATCTATCTTGCCCACCGCGTTTTTTGGAAGAGCGGTGTAAAATTTAAGCCTTTTAGGTATTTTATAAGAAGCCAGATATTTTTTCAGATGGTCGCGTATCTGGTTTTCAACCGATTCCCGTACTTCTTTTAAGTTTGAAAAATGTTCGCCGCGAAGCGTTATAGCCGCCAGGCCGACCTCTCCCCATTTTTCGTCCGGAACCCCCAATACGGCGCACTCCAGAACTTCAGGAAGCATCGTAAGGCGGTCTTCTATCTCCTTTGGATATACGTTTTCGCCGCCGGAAATGAACATTTCCTTCTTGCGGCCTACGATATAATAATAGCCGTCCGCGTCGCGCATCGCGTAGTCGCCCGTCCGGAAAAAACCGTCATAATAGGTCTTTTTAAACTCGTCTTCGCGGCCGTAATAGCCCATGCATACGTGATCGCCGCCGAGAACAAGCTCTCCCACCGCGCCTTCCGAAACGACTTCGGACCCGTCGTCGGCTATGAGCCTGGCGCGGCTCGCCTTCATCGGAAAGCCGACCGATCCTATTTTACGGATCGAATCCTCGCAGGGCAGAGTGAAACAGTTGGGGCCGACTTCCGTGAGGCCGAAACCCTGACGGAAAATGACGCCCTTTTTGCTGAAAGTTTCTATAATATACGGCGGGCATGGAGCGCCGCCGCTGATAAAAAACTTTATAGAACTCAGGTTCACGCTCGAAAACGCCATGGACTCCATCATGCTTATAAACATGGTAGGAACTCCGAAGTAAAGCGTAACTTTATGACGCTCGATGTCGTTCAGAATGGCCTCCGCGTCGAATTTTTCATGTATTATAATCTCGCCTCCGGCCATCAGCAGCGGCAGCGCGAGAACGTTCCATCCGCCCGTATGAAAAAGGGGAGCGGATAATATATAGCGTTCGCCCTCAGCCAGGCCCCAGTCGCATATGGTGTTAATGGCGTTCTGCTTGAGCTGGAGGTCGGATATCATGGCGCCTTTAGGAAAACCCGTGGTTCCCGACGTGTAAAGTATTATAACCGGGTTCAATTTATTGTAGCGGCCATAATCGAAAAACTGCTTTTCGAGCTCTTCCACCCTGGCGTTGAATATTTCGGTTTTAACGCCGGATCCGGCCGTGTCCATCGTAGAAAGTTCGTCTATGTCGAAAACCTTGACCGCCTGTTTTAAAAACTCGGCGTTCTCTTTATATTTTTTTCCGTAAAGCATCACCTGCGGCTTCGAATCGTTTATCATATAAAGAAGTTCGGGGTTTTTAAGACGCCAGTTCAAAGGCACCAGAACCGCGTGCAAAAGCGATGCCGCGATTATAGTCGCAAAATGATTAAGCGAATTCATTTCCAGAGTGGCGATCCGATCGCCGGGCCTGACCCCGAGCTCGAAAAGATTTACCGCCTGGACGCGCGCGAGTTGAAGCAGCTGCCTGTAATTATATTCTTTTTTATCGCAATCGACGACGACCATTCTTTCCGCGTGCTTTTCGGCCCAATAGCCTACCCATTCGTACACTTCGTGCGGAAATTCGTTTTTCAAAAAATCGTAGTCTATTTTAAAGTCGAAATTATAAGCCTGCCTCACTTTATACCTCCAAACATCGAATATCAAATATCTATTAAAACGCCCGTCTTCTTGTTTTAAATAATCTCATTAAATCAATCTGTTTTTCTACTCCGCCGCCAGATAATCGTTGAAAATTTTGTAAGTTTCGCTCCTCACCGGATGGGCCGCCACCAGCGTTACATGCCCCGCCCCCATGACATGATGCTCCACTTTTTTATCCTTCGCGGCCTTTGATTCTAAAATGGCCCTGGCGGCGGTTTCTGTAAAGACATGATCGTCTTTCGCCGCTACGGAAAGCGTCGGCGTGGTTATGTCGAAAACCCTTACCACCTTATCTTCTATCAATATGCCCTCGGTATAAAAAGCGTTGCGCAGATAAAAGACTTTTATAAGATCGCGGAACCCCTGCAGCGTGAAAGGCACGTTGTCGCTCGACCAGAGATCGAGAGCCTGCCACACTTTTTTGAAATCGGGGATTTCGAATCGCTCCAGAAGGTTTTTATATTTAGACAGCGTGCCGCGCACCATTAAAAGCGGGAAGGAACTATGGAAGAACTCCGGCGGAACTACCGCGCCTACGGCCGAAGTGAGCTTGTCTATATCGAAACCTTCGCTGTTGGTCCACTTGGCAAGAAGCCCTGAATTTTCGAAGTTAAGCGGAGTCGTGAGCAATAAAAGCTTATTGAGGTTCTTTTTAAGTTCGGGATGCGCGGCGTACATGGCGCAGAACGTGCCGCCGAGGCACTGGCCCATTAAATTTATCCTGTCGGCGCCGGTTATCTTTTTAACCTGCCTGACGGCGCGGTTTAAAAACTTTGAAACATAATAAGAAAGCCCTATATGCCCGTAAGACGGATCGGGAGTTCCCCAGTCTACCATAAAAACGTCGTTGCCCGCATTTACGAGACTTTCCATTATGGAATGGCCCGGAAGCAGGTCCATAATATAATTTCGGTTTATAAGCGAAGGTATCACTAAAAGCGGAGGCCTTTTCGTCCTGCTTGCGGAGTCGAAACGGTACAGCGTCCACATCGCCTGCGAATATACAGGCGTCTTCGGAGTAGGTTCAATTCCCAGTTTCTGCTTGTCTTTGTCGGTGTATGATTTGTATATCGACTTAGAAACCATTTCCAAATATTCAGGGTCCAGTTTCGTTTCTTTAACTTTTTTCGAGCCTTCCGCCATTTCAATAACCTCCATGGTAAAATTACAGTTTATATTTTACCATATTTTTAAATTTATCAAAACTATCTTTTTTATTTTTTCAAAAACTTCTGAAACTAAAGTTTCAGAAGTTTTTGAAGCATTATCACTCTAAGCTTTTTTCGATTTTGATTTAGACTTCGGGAGCTGCTCAGCGGGAACGCCCAGCTTCTGCTCGATAGCGGTCAACGCGTCCGTTGTCTCTTTGGCGAAGTCTTCGAACTTTTCGCCGAGGTCTATCAGCCTTTCTTCTACGTCGACGAGCTTCTGAAGGGCCTTTACCATTTCGCCGCGGGTGGGAAGGTTCATGGCCATAAAAGTTTCGTCCATCATTTTGGTGCTCATGAATTTTCCGCTCATAGTGGCCGCCATGGCTTTAGCCATTTCGCTGACGAAGTTTTCGTCGTGGACGAGTTTTTCAAAATGGTCGCCCATCATCTTTTCCCACTGTTCGTACATTTTTTTCATAAAATCGTTATCGCCAAAAAAATTATACATAAGAAATCTCCTTTTATGATTAATAATAAATATTATACTTTAAATTCAGCCTTATTATCAAGGCCGCGCCGATTATTTTTTAAGGAATTCTACGGCCTTCGTTTTAGCGTCCACGCCATATTTTCCGACGGTGATTCCCACGTGGCCCGTGTTGAACGTAAGCACTTCGCGCTTCGCGCCGTCGGCCGGCGGAAGGTTTGTGCAATGCAGCGGCACTATGTGATCGAGCGTCGCGTTTAAAATGAGGCATTCGGCCTGACGCTTCGACGGATCTACCGCGGTCTCGTCGGTGGTCGCAAGCCGGCTTTTGAAAAGGCGGTTTTCCTTATAGAGCTGGCTTAAAAATTCGTAATATGCGCGCGCCGGAAAATGAACCCCGTCATCCGAAATCCAACGTTCCATGGCGACATACATTTTTTTGAATTTAGGGTCTTTATATTTCTGATGGAACATCTGCGTCTTTTTCAAAAGCCCCAGCGGCTGTATGTTGTTAAAAAAATTGGATATCGTCGGGCCCGGCATGTAATCCATGGAATTCACGAACTCTTCCGTAGGAAAGGTTTTTGCATATAAGCTCGATATGCCGGCGTTTTCGAAATTAATCGGCGAGGCAAGCAGTATCACTTTATTGACGCGCTCCGGCTCCAGGCACGAATAAATATAAGACAGCGTCCCGCCGATGCAGTAGCCGAGCATATTGATTTTTTCAGCTCCGGTTTCGCGGCAAATATAATTGACGGCGCGGTTTAAATACTTGTGATAAAAATTGCTGAACGGAAGATGCGCGCTTTCGGAACCCGGATAACCCCAGTCGATCATATAGCAGGTGAAAAACTTATTGAAATAATTCACGAAGCTCGTTTCTTCGGTAAGATCCAGGATATACCAGCGGTTGATAAGCGAAGGCACAAAAAGCATCGGCGGAAGATTAGAAACGTCGCCGCCTTCGCGCTTGAATTTAAATATCTTCATATTGCCCGCGCGATAAACCATTTCGCGTTCCGTAACGCCGCGGGGCATATCGTTATATTCGCCCGCCTGGTTTTCGATAAAATTATTTATAGCCATATCGATATCTTTCAACATATTTTACTCCTTCTTTTTAATAGCCCGCCAATGTTATATTACGAGGCCGCCGTCGATTCCGATTACCTGAGCGGTTATAAACGAGCTCTCGTCGGATGCGAGGAATAAATATAAATTAGCTATATCTTCAGGATTGCCGAGCCTTGTTAACGGGGTTTTTTCAAGCAGCATATTTATGACTTTCTCGGGAACGGTTTCGATCATTTCGGTTCTCGTAAAACCCGGCGCTACCGCGTTGACCCTGATTCCCTTTCTGCCTAGTTCCCTTGCCCAGGTTTTACTCATGGCTATAAGACCGGCTTTGGAAGCCGCATAGTTGCTCTGGCCGAAATTTCCGAGAACGCCGACTATTGAAGAAGTATTGATAATAGAGCCTTTTTGATTTTCGACCATATATTTTGCGGCGGCTTTGCCCATGTTGAAAGCGCCTTTCAGGTTGACCGCGATGACCGCGTCGAACATTTCTTCCGTCATCTTTAAAAGCTGCGCGTCGCGAGTAATTCCGGCGTTGTTAACCAGGACGTCGATTCTTTTGGTTTCGTTATAAATTTCTTCTACGGTTTTTTCAACGTCGTTAAACTTTGAAACGTCGACCGTTTTATAACGGATTTCGCCCGTAAATTTCTGGCCCTCTAATCCCGCGCAGCTTTTCTGGTATGATTGGCATTTTTTGCACAACTCATTCAAATCTCTTTTTCTTAAATCGAGCGCGTAAACTATAGAACCTTCCCTGGCGAAAGTTATCGCCGTGCAGGCCCCTATGCCGCCCGACGCTCCGGTTATTAAACTTACTTTTCCTTTTAAACGATCCATTGAAAAATCCCCTTTCTATATTTTAAAAATATGTGCTCCGAACTATTTTGTGCGAAGCCCAAAAACATCTTCAGACGTTTTCGGGCATCGCGCTTTCAATAATTTATTTTATAATGAACGTTGGTTCATTCAGCTCCCGCCCGACGCTTTTCGGCGCGAGATCTAAATCCTCTACGGCTAGGCTTTGGCTTCCATTTTCGGAGTCATTTTTTCAGCCGTTTCTTTATATATTTTTGTGAAATTCTGATGCAGAGTGTTCATGTTTTCGGTATATGTCTTTCTTAATTCCTGGTTGTTCTTAACGCTCGAATTCCATATGGTATTCAAATAGTTGATATTGGTGTTAAGATAACCGAAGTAGGACGTGATGTTTTTTTCGATATTTTCGTCGTTCTGCTCTATGGCGGCTTTCCAGAATTTATTCATCATTTCGAGGTTTTTGGTGTTGAGTTCGTTCATTTCTTTCATGAAATCGTTGTAGTAATTGATCATATTGTTCATTTTATATCTCCTTAAAATTTTATTTTTTTTCTAAATTTAACTTTATTTTTTAATTTCCGCTTTTCGTTGCCGGCACGGTATTTTCACCGGATCGTTTTGCGCCGCGGAATCGCATTATTTGCTCTGCGTCATGGGTCTGGTGGTTTCGCGGTAAACTTTCATGATCTGCGAGTTGATATCTTCCATCTGGCTGCGGAATGTTTCACGGAATTCTTTGCCGGAGTTCTGGTTGTTCTTCCAGATCGTGTTGAGATAGTCGATATTGGTGTTAAGGTAGTTGAAATAGTTTTCCATGTTTTTCGAGATTATCTCTTCGTTCTGTTCGCCCGAAGTTTTCCAGAATTTGTTCATCATTTCGAGGTTTTTTGTCGTCAGTTCGCTGAAATCCTTTGTCAATTCTGCCCAGTAGTTCATCGCGTTAGGTGTTGTCATTTTAAACTCCTCCTGTTAATTTTAATTTTTTTTATTTGGATTTTTATTTTCAGAACTGTTACTTATTGTCTTTTACCGAAGCCGCCGTTTTTTCGCAAACATCGGCATATACTTTCTGAAAGTTTTTATACAGCTTATCCATGTTATCCATATAAGCCTTATTAAGCGTTTCGCGGTCTTTAATGTAAGAGTTATATGCCGTCATCAGATAATTCAAATTGGCGCTGATCTGTGTAAAGAAAGTCTGCGAGTTGTTCAATACGTACTGCTGGTTTTCTTCGATCGTAAGCTTATAAAACTTATTAACCATCTCTAAATTTTTGACCGCGTATTCGTTATAAGATTTAGCCAGGTCGTTTAATTGATTGTTCATTTTACTCCTCCATTAATTCGGTCTTTATTTTTAAAGTCATTTATTATGTCAGATCGCAAAATTATTTTTTGCCGGTTTTTATCGTTTCGGTTTTCGCCGTTTCAGGTTTCGTTTCCGGCTTGATTTCGTTAATTACCGATTGAGGCATATGCTTTATAAAGTTATCGTAAGCCGAATCTATCGAGTTGATGCATACGTTTTTAATCTGTTCTCTTTCTTTGGTAAGATTATGCCAGCCGGCATTGATGTTGTTCATATTGGATGCGAAGTAGTTCAAATAGTTGTTGGTAAGCTGGTTTAACGTGGATACGAAATATGTGAACTGAGTGTCGGTGTTTTTCGCTACAGTCTGCTCGGTAGTTTCGATTCTCGTCTTCACCGTGTTTTTAATCGTTTCTAAATTTTTCTTAATCGTTTCGTTAATGCCTTCAACCATTTCATTGTAATTTTTAATCTGATTCATCATTTTAACTCCTCCATTAATTTAATTATTTGATTTTATTTTGTATTCTTTTTATATTCTTTTAATTTACCCGGCCGTTTTATTCCGGCGCGTTTTTTTGCATCGCATTATTTCGTTTTCAATTAATCTATCGTCATTCAACGATTTAATTTTAGCATATTTTTTGCACCGTGTCAAGATTTTTTTGAAAATATTTTTATTTCTACATAAACACAACACTACAAACGTTTTTACCCATGTTGCAAAGCAGCATTTTTTTGTTTTTTAAAAATATTTTCGTTTTTTTGATTTCGAGCGTGTAAAATACAATTAAAAATTTTACTTTTTTCGATAAGGGAAGGCGAGGTGCCAATGGCCCCTCCCTTCCCTTAAAATCCCTTCCAACCCCGAAATCGCCTGACGCTTTATGCTTGTGGAGTGCCGGCTTTTCTGCCGTGGCTTTAATTTAATTCAGTTATGCTCTTTTCAGCATGCTTTTTTTTCGGTAGTGGCTTTAAATTTCTTTTATGTTTCGCTTTCTATTTTTCTATTTCTTTTTGTTTGCAGACGCGCGCATGCGCGCGTCTGCGCTGCAATAATGGCTTACAAGTGAGTCAACATTAATGTTTTATATTATACCTTTTGGTTAATAAACTTGTTTTTAAATTGCTTTTAAGCTAATAGCAGGGGCCAGACAAAATTTTTGAGGGGTGTAGCGGAGGCCCTGGAGCCCAGGGAGGGGCGAGATCGGGGCACGGATGCCCTAATGCAGTATGCGCCATGGACGGCAACGGCGTGCAGCGCAACAATAATGGCTTGCTGGTTAGTCAACATTATGGTTTTATAATAGGCTTTTGTGTTAACCAGTCTATAAAAAGTGCTTTCAGGTGGTAATCCATTGTTAAAATTGCTTTTAAGCTTGTAGCAGGGGCCAGACAAAATTTTTGAGGGGTGTAGCGGAAGCGCCGGAGCCCAGGAGGGGCGTGAGGCGCTGAGCTCAAGCGGCAAAAATCCCGGAGGGATTTTTGAACGCGTCCCCGAAAAAACTTGTCTGGCGCCCTGCCCAACACTTACAGCTAACATGCAAAGGGTAGGCAAGATTCGAGGCACGGAGGACCTAATGCAGCATGCGCCATGGACGGCAACGGCGTGCTGCGGAGCCGAGCACGAGCGGCAAAAATCCCGGAGGGATTTTTGAACGCGTCCCCGAAAAAACTTGTCTGGCACCTGCCCAAAACTACCAGCTAAAATGCAAAGTAACTTGTTAAAAATTGCATTAATGGCTTTGGAATAAAATAAAAGGTTTTATTGTCAACGCACGAGTTAATCAAATAAAGCTCGCTGGGCGAGCCCCAGCCTTAACTATTCACTATCCACTCTGCACTATTCACTATTTAACCCTCTCATGCCGCAGCGCAAAATGCAACAGGCCGCCCGGTAGGCGGCCTGTTGCATTTTGTATTTTTGATTATTTTCGGATCGCTTTTCCAGAAGGCTATTTCAGCTTCTTCTCGAGCTCCGCCAGCCTTTTTATTATTTCTTCCATCATAGCGGCGGGATTGGCCATGGTTGCCATATTCGGCATTTGAGGCATCTGCGGCATCATATTGAAACCGCCGAACGGATTGGGCTGCTGGCCGAACATCATATTGGGGAACTGCATATTCATCATCTGATTTTCACGCATCTTTAAAAAGTATTCGAACATATACGGAAAATAGCCCTGGAAGAATTGTTCGAGTATTTTAGCGGGAGACTGTATTAATATCTTTATAAAAAACTCCGGCATGACTTCGTAGCGCTCCTCGAGCAAAACCTGCATCAGCACATATTTTGTAATATCTTTGCCCGTGGCCTTTTCTACGACTTTAATGTTTTTTCCTTCCGCGATCATATCGCGGATATCGGTTATAGAAACGTACTTAGCGGTATTGACGCAATACAGCCGGCGATTTTCATATTTCTTAATTATTATCTCTTCCACTTAAAGCCCCCTCGATAAAATTTAAAGCCTCCGGAAGCACTATGAGGCCGACATGATGGGTTTTAACGGTCTTGACCGCTTCCACTTTAGCTCCGCGCGCCGTAAGGCCGCGCTTGTATATGGCGCTTTTCAAAAACAAAACACCGTCGCTGTGATCGGCCATTTCTCCGACCGGAATCTTCCATGGGCCGATTTGAATATTGTCGATATCCTGCTTGGTGCCCGCGAGAATGAAAGCCGTAACCGACGGATCTATCCCTTTACGGCAGAGCGTTTCAATTACATTTCCGGATTTTTTTATCGCGCTGTCTATTCCCTCGGAGCAAAGCAGCGTTGTGTCGCCGCCATTGTACAGAGCGTGCATGGTAAGATTCATGTCGGCCGTATAGCTCTGACGGTTAAAGTCGATGCCGTCTCTGACCCAGTTGTTTAGCATCTGGTCCTGGCCGGGAAATTTTTTGTTGTAGTCTTTGAGATCTATTATGCCGCCCATATAAACAAGAGATTTGGGCGCCATGGGCGCGCCGATGTCTTTGAGCATTACCGTGAGGCTGTAAGCGTAGTACCTGTAGGAAGTGTCGAGCCCCCGTAGCGGAGAAGCCACGAAAACGACTTTTCTAACGTCATTTTTAAAAGGCGTTATCCATTTATATTTTTCATACTGGTCGCTTATGTCGCTTAAATAAATGCGGGTCGCCATAGCGCCCTTGCTGTGGCAAACGATATCCACTTTAAAATCCGCGCCGCCGTTTAAAACGGTTTTGATTCTGCCGATGGCGTTAGCCAGCTGCTGGGCCTGAAGAAAGTTATCGCCGTGCGGATGCGAAAATGTTATAGCAAAAACCGGATATCCTTTTTCAACAAGAAACTGCATTAAACCCGGTTTTTCAATATTTTTAGGATCGGGCGCCTGCATAAAATAAGGATGCGCCCACGAATGGAAAGCGTGGCTGCCGGCGCCGTGCACGAGAAGCACGGGAGTTTTATCGGTCTTTTTGTCCCAGCCCGGCGCGTAGTGAAGCAGAAAATATTTCGAGTGGGGCTCTTCGCTCATAAAAGCGCTTTTTAAAACGGTATGCGTTTGTTTGCACTGCGGATGAAATTCTTCAAAAACGAAGCCCGGCGCCGCGTCGGAAAGGCATTCGATTTTAGCCCAGGGCGCGGCTTCTTCGGGGCCTATAACATTGACCGGCTTATCGATAAAACCGCCGGCGAACGAAAAACTGGTTGCCATTAAAACTATTGCGATCGCAAAAACCACTACTGCGCTTTTTTTCATCTGATACATCCCACCCCTTACTTTAATGAAAAATACACAATAATTATACCATAAAATTTCGATTCATTCAATTAAATTCAAATAATATTGTCATCAATAAAAAATTTAAATAGCTGGATAAAAATGCCCGAAAAAAATTGACATCTTCAATTTGGTTTTGTATAATTGTATTGTTAATTCGAATATTAAAATAAAATAAATAAAGCAGGTGAGTATCTTATGTATAAGAACAATCGTATATGGGTCGGTCTTGCTATAATTACCGTATTCACTTTCATTTTCGTGCATTCGTCGTTTTCGGCGTCCAGCGAAGAAATAACCCGTCTGCAGCAGTCGCTCCAGATCGCCTACCGCAACTATGTTGACGCTTCTACGCTCGGCGGCCCTAATTGCGCCGAAGCCCAGAAATGGTTCAACGACTATCAAAACCTCGCAAAAAAATACAACGAATTGACCGGCGGTTCCGAACAGGTATCCGCTCCATCAGACGCGGTTTCCGACGCCCAGGGCGCCTCTTCCGGCGATTCTTATAAAAAACCTAACATATTCAATAAAATAGGCTATCAGTTTTTAGAACGCCTCAAAGTCCTTCTTAACAAAGTTCCTTCGCACGTCAACGATTTCGCCCTCGGTGAAATGAATTTCGTGACGGGCAATTACAAAGACGCGCTTACTTTATACCAGATGGCTCAAAGAAAGGCCGAGCTAGACGGAAAGTATTACTACCAATCGATATACTGGCAGGGCAGATGTTATCTCGAAATGGCCAAAACGGCTCCCACCGAATCAGAACGCGTAGCCCTCTATAAAAAAGCTCAGGAAAGGTTCCTCAACGTCTCCATGAATCTTTTGCTTAAAAGCAACCGCAATCAGCAGGAAAAAATGTACGAACAGGATTCCACAAATCTCGTTATCCAGATAAAAAGATATGTCGGCACGCAAAATCTTTCAGTTCCAAATCCGCCTTCTAACAACAACTCCAACAACGGAAATATAACGTCCAACCTCGACGACAATTCGTGGCAGAACGAACTTCGTTACGATTATATGATATCTGACCGAGCTTACATAGACACGAACTCGATGTCGAGAAACCAGATACAGAACTTCCTTTCGTCCAAGCAGTCGGTTTTATCAAGGCCGGTCGATGGAAAATACCCCGCGGATATGATATATGAAGCAGCCCATAAATACGGCATTTCACCCAAAGTCCTTCTCGCCCGCCTTCAAACCGAGCAGGGCCTGGTCACCAAGAAAACCGCCACGCAAAAGCAGCTCGATTGGGCTTTAGGCTGCGGCGCTTACGACGGCGGCAACTGGAACACCAAATATCAGGGCCTTGAAAAACAGATCGAATACGGCGCAAAAACCATGCGCAACCATTACAACATAGGCCTTTCCAAGCTTTCAAACCAGGAATCCATACCCATGAAAATCGACGGGGAAACCATAAATATTAAGAACGCCGCCACTTACGCCCAGTACATGTACACGCCTCATAAACACGGCGGAAAGCTGTTCAGAAGCATCTATATTTCATTTTTTTAAACCCTGAAAGAAAACATAATAAAATAACTTCCTGAAAAAAGCCGTTTGCATAACGGCTTTTTTTTCGCTTTTTGCTCAATACACTCAATTCAAAATAAAAAACGCCGGTCGAATTTCCGGCGTTTTTATTATTATTTAGATTACTCTATAAAATTATTTTTTATTTTCAGAAGGATCGTTTAAAGAAGACGAATGCTTCTGCGTGTTTATAAATTTTCTTTTTTCTATGGTGTTTTTAATCATTAACCCGAGCTTTTTAACGCCGGCCGGTTTTGAAATAAAAGCGTCCATGCCGGAGTTTATGCATTCGTCGTAGGACCACGGCATTATTGCGGCCGTAAGAGCGATTATAGGAGTATTGTTACCGTTGTCGCGTATGCGGCGCGACGCTTCGAATCCGTCCATTACCGGCATCTGGATATCCATTAAAATGGCGTCATAAAGATCTTTTTGAACGGCTTCGACGGCCAGAAGGCCGTTTTCTACCCATGTGACTTCATGATTGTAAAACTGCGTAAGCAACTCGATAGTGAGCTGAGCGTTCGAAGTATTATCTTCTACCAGAAGCACTTTGCAGGGTTTGATTCCGTCGAATTCTTCGCTTAAGGCCGTTCCGATTTCATTAGGCTTAATAAGAGTTATAAAGCCGCCTTTAAAAAAATCTAAAACAAAACTGATAAGAATATTATCAGGATTTTTGCCGTAAACTATATTTATCTTTCCGCCGCCCATTTTTTTGACAAGATCGTTCGAATTGATAAGCTCGTCTTCTATAGAGGGAACGCCCGCCCCCGCATTAATAAGCTTTCCGCTTATTTCCGCCTTGCTGGAGCTGTTTTTAATTTCAAACCTGACGGTTACGTTGGTCGAGTTCTGTTTTTCGACTATTATATTCAAATCTATGACGGCGTTATTGACCGAAGTGCTTATGACATATTGCACAGCATTTAAAATAACATAACGCAGCTTATTGGAGTCGGTGAAAATATTGACGTTAAGTCTGCCGTCTATGTTGTAAAGCAACTTGATATTGCGGTTCATAGCATCTACGTTAGTGATACTGATTACTTCGCATATGATCTGTTCAAGATTGAATTCGGTTATTTCTAATTTATCGCTGCACACGGCTTACACCTTACTCTTAAAATTTATAATTACTTAATAATTATAGCAAAAAAAAAAGAAAAAATCAACAGAATATTCAAAGAATTATATATTATCAACTCGTAATACTCTCTTCATAAGTTCTTCCAATTCAAGAGTAATTAAGATAAGTTAAACTTATAAGCCGAAAAAAGCATTGGATATCTTATAAAAAAAGGCCGTATTTTATCAACATACGGCCTTTTTTTATTATCTGGTTATTTAATTTTTACTTTAGAATCCGTAAACGTTTAACGCGGAAAGCCTTTCGTAACTCATCTGTGTGAACGGCGAATACGGATACGATGCCGTAAGGCGTCTGTAAACTCTTACCGCGTCTTTATAGGCATAACCCTTTTCGTATGCCTGGCCGGCTTTGAAAAGCGCTTCGGGCGCTCTCTGATGAGCGGCATGCTCGTTAAGGAAGCTTTCATACCATTTAGCGGCGTTGGCGAACTGATAACCGGCTTCGCATACTTCGCCGGCGGTAAAAAACCAGCCCGGCCTGTTAGGCGAGTAACGCAGATCGTTTATCATGGTTTTTAAAGTCTTTATTGCTTCGCTGTAGTTATATGTATTTTTATAGCAAAGCGCGAGATAAAACATGCTGCCTTCATAATACTGAGAGTTTTTATAGTTTCTGGTAAGACGCTTGAAGAAATCCATAGCCATCAGAAAATTGTTTTCGCCGAAATATTTGAACCCCTGCTGATAAAGAGCGAGATCGGTTCCGTACTGCGGCGCGGGAGGATATGTTGGATAAGTAGGCTGCTGCGGATATGTAGGTTGGGTAGGATAAGTGGGCTGCGAAGGGTAGGTAGGCTGAGTAGGTTGCGCGGGATAGCCGTTATTGGGATAAGTCCCGGGCGAGCCGGGGTACATATCGCCGGGCTGATGGTACATCGTTCCGTCGGGTGCCTGATGCGAATGCCCTATATGCGCAGGATCGTAATGTTTAGAAACATTTTCCGTAATATTTTTAGCCAGATTTTCGCGTACAAGCGTATCGGTGTTCTTAACGAGAAAATCTATCGCGTTTTTAGTAAGCGTAATATGGGAACAGTCTTTGCGGTTAAAGCCGTCGTAAAGCTTATTGCCGGGCGCGCCCGTGCCGTCGTCGAAAACCGAGCTGTCGCCGAAAGCTACGACGCGGCCTTTAGCGTTTTTAGGAGCCGAATATCCGATTAAAAAGCGGCCGGCCTGCTTGCGGGATTGGATAAGCGCTTTCGCATCGGGCGAATTAGCCACAACCGTAGTTCCGGCCCATGTTCCCATCGTTTTAGTGCCTCTTAATAATTCGTCGTCGGAGCTGTTTATGGGTATCGGAAATTCTGAAATGCTGTTTACTTCGAAAGAAAGCCCGAATTCGGGTATTACCTGGTTAAGAACGCCAATAGCGTCTATGCCGTCGTTGTTTCTGTCTGCGCCTTTATGGTCGGCGATAGCGAAAAGTCCGCCGCCGCGCTTTACGAAATCGCTGATAGCCTTTTTTTCAGAGTTGCCGTAAACGGAATTTGGCTCTGAAAGAACCAGAACCGCGGCATTTTTAAGCATGTCGGCGGTGATCTCTTTTTTGGCCGCTACTACGTTAAAGCCCATCTGTTTGAAAACATCCGCGAAGTCTGAAAAACCGCCCGTAGTCGTCCAGTCGGCGTTGCCGGCCGTCTGCGCGTGGCATTCGTCGAAAACTACGTCCTGAGCGGCAAATGCGGAACCGGCCGACAGCAGTATTGAAACGAGAACCAGCATAGTGACTCTTGAAAACAACGAAAAAGCCGATTGTCTCCCTGAATAATACCCGTTAAATTTAACCATATGGTACTCTCCTTCTAATTATTCAACATACTTCATACTATATTTGAGACATGTTAGATATATTATACAATAAAAAAACGATAAAATCAATTTTTTATCGTTTTTTTATATCGCTATTTTATTTTTTTATGAATTTTACAGGCAGTATTCCGGACGGCTTCAGCCCCCTGAAAAGAGTTGAAAAAACCGAGCGCATATTGCTTCTGCGAAACCCGTAAGTCGCAAGTTTGCAAGCTTTTTCGCTCACGCCCATCAAATCGTAAGGATTTCTAACGGCAACCGCCACCGAATGGGCGGCTTTTTTGGTAACGCCGAGCGCCAGTTCCATCTGGCCCGAAAAAATATGGGCGTTGTATGTAACCACGACTGCCGGCGATTCGCCGAGGCCCCGGCCCGAAAGAGACTCCAGAAGCCCACGCGCCCCAGCCGAATCTATCTTGACTTCGAATTTTTCATTTATTAATTCGGTCCCGGAAGTTTTAAGCTCGTTTTTAATGAGCGCGGCGAGCGGCGACTCCTCTTCGATATCTTCGACCTGGGTTATAGCCGAAAATTTCGCCTCGATTAAAAATAATTTTTTCGTTTTTTTCAAATCCAGAACGCCTGATTGTATCTTGTTTAAAACGCCTGTCTCGTCGCTAACCAGAGTGAGCGACGAATCCGCAAATTTTTGAGCGAATTCCGAATTTTTTTCGTAATCCGGAGAAACGGCCGCGGCGGAATGAAAGTTTTCCGCTCGCGCTTTCATCCTGAATATGCGGGTCAGGGCGTCATGGAGCCTTTCTTCGCAAAGCTCGCCGCAAATGAATTTTTCCTTGAAATAATTCATGGTCTTAATCTGAAGTTCCTTGGTGTGGCATATTAAAATTATATCCGCGCCCGCCATAAAAGATTTAAAGCAAGCCTCGTGCTGTTCATAATAGTTTTTTATCGCGCCCATTTCCATGTCGTCGGTAATAAGCGGCCCTTCGAACCCCAGTTCGTCCTTTAAAATGCCGGTCAGCACTTTATAAGAAAGCGTCGCGGGCAGGGTTTCACCTTCTATCCCCCTGTAAACCACGTGCGCGGTCATCGCCGCATCCACGCCGGCTTCCATGGCTTTTTTAAACGGAACCAGCTCGAAATTTCTAAGCTGGTCGAGCGTCCTGTCTATTACCGGAAGATCGAGGTGGGCGTCCACCGCGGCGTTGCCTTTGCCCGGAAAATGCTTGACACAGGCCGAAACTCCGCCGTCCTGGACCGATTTTACCAGCGCCGCCCCGAGGCGCGCGCATAGATCGGGATCGTCCGAAAAAGAACGCGCGCCTATGCCCGGATTTTTAATATCGTTGACGTCCAGCACGGGGGCGAGGTTCAAAGTAAAACCCAGCTCGCGAAGCTCTTCGGCAGTAATACGTCCCCACTCCCGGCAATATTCGCCGTATAATTTTTCGCCGCAGGCAGCGAGGGCCATATTGCCGCCAAGGACCGTAGCGCCGCTGGTAAGCCGGAGCACCAGCCCGCCTTCCTGGTCTATCGAAACCGCCAGAGGGTATTTAGCGCATGATTTCAATCCGGCAATCATTTGTTTTACCTGAGCGCCGCCGGTGATATTTCTCGCGAATAAGATTACGCCGCCCGCGTTATAATTTTGAAGCATCTCGCGCGCGTCGCCGTTGAGCTCTGAGCCCTGAACGCCGATCATGAAAAGCTGGCCGATTTTTTCATCGAGGCTCATCGAGCCTATTAATTTTTGGATATCTTCCGCGGTCTTTAAAGATACTTTTTCGGAAGAAGGGTTTGATTTCGACATTTTTTAAACTCACTCCGTTTAATTATAAATAAAGTTATTTACCCTTTTTGAATATTCGATACATTTTATATACAAACCCTGGCGGATGGTTGTTGCGCCTTATAATTATTCTGGGAATTTCGAGAAGACAGTCTTTGCCGGCGTCAAACGCGCGGTTATCGGTGGAGACGGCGCATGATATATTATGCTTTTTTAATATTTCGAGCGTTTCGGAATTGTAATCGCCGTAAGGCGCGGCGAACGACGAAGGCGCGCGGCCGCAAAGGTTTTTTATGAAGTCTATAGACGATTTTATCTCGGCCTCGGCCCCCGCGAAGTCGAGCTTCGACAGCATTTTGTGCGAAGCCGTATGCGGCGCGAAGGTGACGCGCGAATTTTTCATGATATCGCGCATCTGCTCTTCGGTCATTAAATCGCCCGTACCGGTGAGTTCGATTCCTTCCCACGAAGCTTTAACGCCGGTCTGGCCGGTAACCGTAAAAACGCTGGCAGGAAAGTCGAACTTTCTCAGCACCGGGTAAGCGTTCTGATAAAAATCAGCGAATCCGTCGTCGAATGTGAGCGCCACGCTGTACGGCGGAAGCTTTTGCCCGGCCGCGGCCATGGCGCACATTTCTTCGAGCGCCATGACGTTAAACCCGGCGTTTTTTAAATACCACATCTGGAAGGCGAAATTGAGGCGCGAAACGTAAAGCGCCCAAAGCTTCACCCCGCGGGGCGGATCGCCGATATGATGATACATCAAAACCGCGGCGTAGTTTTTGTCCGTACTCATCTGAGCTTGCCGAACTTTATTTCGACCGACGAAAAATCGTCCCTTTTGTTGCGCTCATAATCTTTAGCGTCGCGCCCCTGCCGATCGGGCTTTTTGCCGCCGCGCGAATCGGCCTGGCCGCCGCGGTTTTTATCGAAACCTTTTTCGGCGAAAGGCTCTTTTTTGAGCGAAAGCGAAACGCGGCCGCGCTCCATATCGATGGCTATAACGGTGAATTCGAGTATGTCGCCTATCTTCAACACTTCGAGCGGATGCTTGATGAATTTATCGGCGCAATGTGAAAGATGGCACAGCCCGTCGTTTTTGATGCCGATATCAACAAAAGCCCCGAAATCCACTACATTTCTGACGGTTCCTGTGAGTTTCATGCCCGTTTTAATGTCGCTTATCGAAAGAACGTCCGATTTGAGCATTATCGGGGGAAGCTCCTCGCGCGGATCGAGCCCTGGTTTTTTGAGAGCGTTGACTATATCCGAAGCCAGCTGCGTTGAAATAGAAAGCCCGGCGGCCAGTTCAGGTATCTTTTTATCGTCTATCTTTAAAAAAGTTTCGCGAACGCGCGCGAGCCCCTGCGCTCCTTTAAGCCCGGAAAAATCCAGGCCGGCCGTTTCTATCATTTTTTCGGCTATTTCATACGATTCCGGATGCACCCAGGTATTATCCAGGATATTGCTGGATTCGGCCACTTTCAAAAACCCCGCGGCCTGTTCGAAAGCCTTTTCGCCGATTTTAGGAACTTTTTTGAGCGCCTTGCGGCTGGTGAACTTTCCGTTAGATTCGCGGTACTTGACTATTGATACCGCCTGCGATTCGTTTAGGCCCGAAAGGTGCTTTAAAAGCATGAAAGAAGCGGTATTGAGATTGACGCCTACCCTGTTGACGCATGAGGTCACGACGAATTCGAGCGACTCGTTGAGCTGCTTCTGGTTGACGTCGTGCTGGTATTCGCCCACGCCTATGGCCTTGGGCTCTATTTTAACCAGCTCCGAAAGCGGGTCCTGCACTCTTCTGGCTATGGATATGGCGCCTCTGGCGAGAACGTCGAGATCGGGAAATTCCGCCGCCGCGACCTTGCTCGCAGAATAGACCGAAGCGCCAGCTTCTGACACTATGGCGAATTTTACGTCGAGTTTTTCCTCTTTTATGGTATCGGCTATAAACGATTCGGTTTCGCGCGAAGCCGTTCCGTTGCCTATGGCGATCAGTTCCACTTTATGCTTTTTGACGAGCGCGGCGACGATTTTTTTAGCGCGCGCGGCGTCGTTTTGCGGCGGATGCGGATATATGGTCATGTATTCGAGATATTTTCCGCTCTGATCCACTATGGATATTTTTGTGCCTGCGCGGAATCCCGGATCGACGCCCATGACCACTTTATTGAAAAGCGGCGGCTGCAGCAGAAGCGCTTCGAGGTTTTTAGAAAAAATCTTTATCGCGTGCGATTCGGCGTTATCGGTAAGCTCGCTCCTGATTTCGTTGGTTATCGAGGGGACTACCAGCCTTTTAAGGCCGTCGGCCACGGCTTCCATGTAATCGGAAGTAAATATGGATTTAGGATTTCTTATGAACTTTTTATTGGAAATTTCAGTTAACTTAAGCTCGTTTTCGCTTTCGAGCGTAACTTTAACGGTAAGTATGTCTTCGTTTTCGCCCCTGTTTATAGCCAGAATCCTGTGCGGCGGAATTTTTGAAACGGCTTCCTTATAGTCGAAGTAGTTTTGAAAATCGAGCGGATCGGCTTTTTTGCCTTTTATGAAATCGGTTTCGCGGCTCTGGCTTTCTTCTCCGGTTTTTTCGGCCGCTTCTTTTTTTTGCTTCTTTTCCTTCTTCTGCGAGTAAATAAGGCCGCACGACTTGTAAAACTCGCGCACCGCGCTTCTGAATTCGGCGTTATCCGAAACGTTTTCGGCCACTATGTCCAGCGCGTATTTTAGCGCCGCGTCCGCGTCTTTAATTCCTTTTGCCGCATCCACGTATTTTTCGGCATATTCTTTAACCGAGCCGGTTTCGGTTTTCTGCTCTTCTATAAGGACCGCCAGCGGCTCGAGGCCGAGCTCCCGGGCGATCGTGCCGCGCGTCCTCTTTTTGGGCTTGTACGGCAGGTAAAGATCTTCGAGCAGCTGCATTTTATCGCAGGCTATTATCTTCGAGAAGAGTTCGTCGGTCATTTTGCCCTGCTCGGTGATAGAACGCACTACCTCGTCTTTTCTGGACATGAGCCTGAGCAGGTATTCGTAGCGGTCGTAAATGTCCTTCAGCACCGTTTCGTCGAGATTTCCGGTCTGCTCTTTTCTGTAGCGGGCTATAAACGGTATGGTGTTTCCGTCTTTGATAAGCTCGAGAGTGGCTTCGGCCTGCTGCTGCGATACGTTCAACTCAGAAGATATTTTTCTGGCGTAATTATAATCTTTTACGATTTCGCTTTCAACTTCGCTTTTCTTTTTTTTGCCTTTTACTTTTTCTTCCTGCGCGGGATTTTCAATTAATTCGTTTTTAAGCTCTTTATTTTCACTCATAAATTATTACCTCGTCTCCAATTTTAACGCCTCCGCCCGTGATGACCCTGGCGAAAATCCCCTCGGTGGGCATAACGCAATACCCGACCTTTTTTTTGATTTCGCAAAAATCGTGGCATTCTTTGCCTATCTGGGTTATCTCGAGCGACACTTTATCGTTTATCATTATTTTCTGCCCTATTCTTACTCCCTTGAAATCGATGCCGCGGGTGGTTATATTTTCGGCAAAATCTCCCGGCGCGATATCGGCGGCCACTTTTCGCATCCTGTCCGCCGATTCGTCGGCCAGAAGGGATATCTGGCGGTGCCATGCGCCGGCGTGAGCGTCGGTTTTTATGCCTTCGAGATCTATTACGGCGCTTTCTACGGGAGTTTTTTTCACGCCTTTTTTCACGCTGATATTGATCGAGCGTATGTTTCCTTTTTGTATTATATTTATCATCAGTATTCACCGTTCCGTTTAAAATAGGGGCGTATTCATAAAAAAACAAATACGCCCCATGATGGAATTATATTAAAAAATCAGAATAAACTAATAAGATGTTTTTATCTTTATGTGCTGGCCGCCGTTGGTTACGTAATTTATTACGCCTGTGTTCTTGAGCTGGATCTTAGAAATATCCACGTTGGAAACGTTTATGAATCCGCCGAGGAAAGGAAGAATTTCGGCGAGAAGCTTATCGGTTTTAAACCATGAAATTATCTTGTATTTATTGCCGGAAGCGTATTCGCACGCGTCTACGAAGCCCCTGGAAGCGCGTACCGAAGGAAGCTGATCGTTGAAAGTTTCGATTATGATTTTAGCCATATCAGGATTAGAAGTCATAACGGCGTAATCGCCTATTACGAAATAAGCGTTGGCTATTTTTCTTTCGCCTTTTTTAACGCGCTTAACGGCCGTTTTGATTTTTATGTCTTTGTATTTTGAAACGCTTACGCGGTAATTGGTGGAATATAATTTGTTTTCGACTTTCGCCAGCGCTTTTTCGAATTTCGCCATATCGGCTATTTTAACGCCGGCCATATAGCCCTGCACTCCAGAAAACTGCGCCGCGAAATATTCGTCGCCGACCCAGGGGTATAACAGAGTATCGATGCCGGCTTTAAATTTTTTAACCAGCCTTTCGTTAAACTGGTTAAGGTCGAAATTGGCGAATCTGGCGTTGTTGGTTTTCATGAGTTCTTCGAAAGGGGGAAGAATTACATGCGCCGCGGCGAAAGCGTCGCAGAATTCGGGTATCATCTTGAGGCTTTTGAATTCGATGCCTTCATAGCTAAGCTTTTTGAGGCCTTTCGAAAAATTGAGCCTGGCTTTGATAACTTTTGCGACCGTTTCGTTCAGCGATATAAATACGTCGCTTTCGATGCCGTTTTCATTGACGGATTTTTTCAAAGCGATAAATTCGAGGCCTTCGGTGAAGTAATTGAAAACTTTCATCATCGTTTCGCCCTTATTGGCTACCAGCGCAGGATTGGCCGAACCGAAAAGCTTGAGATATTCGGAAATTACGCGGCCCGAAATCCATACGTAAAGATTGGAATCGATATCGTATTTTCTTTTTATCTGCTGATAGTGGATGGATTTCAAGAAGTTTTTAGCGTTGTCGGCCTTTAAATCGAGCGCTTTTGAAAGCCCTTCGAGTTTGTTGGAAGAAATAACGATGTTCGAAGCGACAAGATAAAAAAGAGGCGTTTTGATTTCCGGAGAAGACACGGAAAAAACGTCGTGACCTTCGATGGTAGTTACTTTTATTCTTTTAGCCTGATAGGCTTCGATCCATTTGTCGATTAACTTATTATATTTGCCTATATCTTTGACCGATAAAGCCGTAATGAATTCGAAGCTGAGCATTGCCGGGTTGACTTCGCTCAAAGCCATAATATAACAATTGGTCTGGCCCAGCTCTTCGCCGAGCGCTACCTGCGATTTTTTTTCGTAATTATCGATAAGCGCTTTTAAATCAGGAAAAGCTTCATTGAAGCCGAATTTCAGATAATTTTCGTAAGCCTGCGAGCCGTTCTGCGAAACTACCATGAATATTGAAGACGCTGGGATATGCTGAAGGCATTCTTCAAGGGGCTGCATGGCGAAAGCCGCGCCGGAAAAAAAGAAAAAACTGAGAAGGGCCGTCAGTAAAAGAGCTGTTTTAATTTTTGACATTAACGATCAATCCTTTCATTATTTTTATTTTACTACGTGGTTTTACGGATTTAAAATAGCGGGCGTTTTCCGCCGGCGATTATTTTGAATTCTCCGATTTTTTTATCCATTCTGGGCTCAGTATCTTATTATACATTTCCTTATTGACGCTTAGATTGATCCTGAATTTAAGCGCCGCGTCCTTAAAGGTAAAGCCGCCGGCCACGCCGTTTATCAGCTTTAAAACATCCGTTTCGAGTTCGCCCAGCTTATGTTCCGGAGAAAGCTGCAAAACGCTCAATATGAGATCGGAGGCCAACGCGTTATTGAAATAAGCTGAAAATATAGATGAATCTAAGAGAGGCCCCAGGTCGGCCATAAAATCTTTATTGGCGGCGAGCGATTTTTCCGGCCTGGATTTCGCCGCTATAAGAGGATTCAGGGCGTCTTTCGACGAAGCGAATATCAAAAAATCGTTTACATAAGCCAGCGTCAGGCCGAATTCGGGCATTATATTGTTGGGAGTGGGGACCGGCGAAAAATAATAATTGACGTCGGATATGGTGTCTTTTTTGAGGTCTTTGAGTTCGAGCGCGGGAAGCATCTGCTGCATGCACTTTTCGCACGCCTCTTTATCTCTGGATTTTATGCCGAAATATATTTTAGGGGCAGGCATTACCGGCAGCGGCAGGGCCCTGTAGCTTGAAAAAGCTAAAAAGAACTCTTCGGCCGCCCAGGGCATGATGTCTTTTTCGAAGTCCACGCCGAGGTTCTTTTTTATCTGCTGCTTAACGTCTTTTAAATCTTTGTCTTCGGCTATCACTTTAGGATCGAGATGCATACGGCCGCCCATGTAGAGGACCGTGTCGCCGTCGAGCATCGCGGGCGCTTTAAGCCCGGCGCCTTCGAACGTGAAATATTTCGCGAAAGCGTTTTTGGGATTATCTTTATCGGTGATTATCGCGCCGTCGACGGTCAAACGGCCTGCGGCCGCGTTAAAAGAAAAACATACGCTTTTAACGTAGTCCAGGTCGGGCAGAAGGCTTTCTTCGGCTGCGTATTTTTTTACGAACGCGCCGTCGAGATAAAAGTAAACCGGCACGTCGGCCGATATAGCCGAAAGCGCCTGTTTGTAATTTGACGATCCGTCGATTCCGCCTTCGCCTTTTTTGATGACGTTAAGCACTCTGTTTATGGAATTCACCGCAGTTTTCGCGCCGAAACCGCCGATCAAAAGATCGTCTACTACGACGAACGCGAAATGTTCGGTTTTATCTTTTCTTTCGACTATTTCGACTTCTATGGAATCCTTGCGCACGAAAAGGCTGTATTCGTTGTCCGGCGAATCTTTCGAAACGGCGGCTTTGAAATTTTGCAGATTGATCATAAAAGCTTCTTTATTGGCCATCTTCAAAACTATTGCCAGCGGGACCTCCTGGGTGGAAAGAGGCTGCTTTTTCATATCGTCGAAATAAACGGCTGCGACTCCTGATATGGACGCGAGAAAGACAGGGTCGTTAAAAGCTATTCCCATTTTTTCGCGCAAAGCGTCGGTTTCTTTTTTATCTTCGAGAGCGGCTATCTGGTTGAAGAATTTAACGCTTTTTTCGTAAAACTTATCTTTGGAGTAGTTTAAAAACAGGACCGCCGAAGCGTTTTCCGGTATCGCTTTTTCGAGCTCCGCCGCGAAAGCGGCGCACTGCGAAAATATAACCATCGCGGCGATGGCGGCGCATATAATACCCGTCGATATTTTTTTAAAATTCATAATCGTCTCCAGTTTCACTTTCATTTTTACGGCGTCGTTAAAATAATGATGCGGCGCTGTTGGCGCGCCGCGTGTTTTATAAAAGCCGTTTTATGGAAATTAGACTATTGTTTTTTCGTCTTCCGTATCGCATTCGAAAAGATGTATCTTTTCGGTGATGACGCGGACTTTGATTTTATCGCTTTCGTGAACTCCGCAGCCGGATTCGAACTTGGCCACCGCGTTGTCGTCGCCTATTTTAAAGTGAACATAGCGCTCGCTGCCGAGAAGTTCCACGAGGTCGGCGTTTATGTCTATAAGATTGTCCGCCGGAGCCGCGTTTTTATAAAGCTCGAAGCTTTCCGGGCGAACGCCGAGCGTCATTTTTTTATCGTTGTATTTAGAAAGCTTGTTGTCTTTGTCGGTGTATTTTACAGTGAACTCTTTGTTGAGGCCGCAAATTTCGTAATTCTGGCCGCCTGCGTTTTTAACCGTGCATTTTATGAAATTCATCGCGGGAGAGCCTATAAAGCCGGCGACGAATTTGTTGGCCGGATGGTCGTAAACCTTTTGGGGCTCGTCGGCCTGCTGTATGCGGCCCTTGTTGAAAATGGCTATGCGGTCGCCCATCGTCATAGCTTCGGTCTGATCGTGGGTTACATATATCGTAGTGGAATCGAGGCGTTTGTGGAGTTTTCTGATTTCGGCGCGCATCGAAACGCGAAGTTTGGCGTCGAGGTTGGACAGCGGTTCGTCCATCAGGAACACTTTGGGATCGCGCACGATAGCGCGGCCCAGCGCAACGCGCTGACGCTGACCGCCCGAAAGCTGCTTGGGCTTTTTGTCCAGGTAAGTGGTAAGATCGAGTATTTTAGCGGCGTTTTCTACGCGCTTCTGTATTTCTTCTTTCGCAAAATTTCTGAGGGTAAGGCCGAACGCCATATTATCGAAAATATTCATGTGCGGATAGAGCGCGTAGTTTTGAAAAACCATGGCGATATCGCGGTCTTTCGGCTGCAGGTCGTTAACCAGCGTTTCCCCTATGAAAATCTTTCCGTCGGTGATTTCTTCCAGGCCGGCGATCATTCTGAGCGTGGTCGTTTTGCCGCAGCCCGAAGGGCCTACCATAACCAGAAATTCTTTGTCTTTAATGCTTAAATCGGTAGGGAATATAGTGTATTCATTGTTGCCGTCATATCTTTTGGTCACCTGTTGCAATATAACTTGAGCCATTAAATTCACCCTTTCATTTTAACGTTAAAAAAGTCGATTGAATTATATATTATTTTTTCTTATATGTCAAATCGAAAAAAATGAATTTTTACGGTCGAATAATTTTTGCATCCAGCCGCCGTATATAAAAATTGCGACGGCTTCATATAGTTTATCCAGCGATCCGTCCGCGTTAGCCCTGTAATCTTTCATCATATTTTCGTCGGCATGGTCGCTTACGCTTCTGATCGAAAAACAATCGACGGAGCGCAGATTGGCGGTTTTAACGACGGCGGAACTTTCCCAGTCGCATATCATGCAGCCGTAAGAGTTTTTAAGGGTTTCTTTGAGCTTCGTCGAATTTACGTCTTTTTCGCCGCAGGCGCAGTTGCCGGTAAAAACCGCACGGCCCGAAGCCGCTTCCGCCAGTTTTACGTAACCGGCAAAAATGTCCGCGGAACCTTCAATTTCAATCAGGGACGCGAGCGAAGTAGCGCTGGAAAGTTCGCTTTTAAATTTTTTAAACTTTTCCACCGGCAGCATGTCGTACTCATAAACGTCTGCGCTGAAAACTATATCTCCTATGCCGCAGCACCCGTCGAGCGCGCCGGCGGAGCCGCTGTCGATAAGGATATCGCATTTTAAATCGCCTGCAAGCCATCCCGCCGCGCAGGCGCAGTTTATTTTGCCGAAACCGGCCAGAACCGCCGTGATAAAAATGCCGTTTTTGAACGCCCGGGCGATTTTCTTTTTGTTGTAAACGGTTTCTTCGCCAAGAGCGAGCCTTTTTTTGCACGCCTCGTATTCGCGGCTCACAGGGCAGATTATTCCGACCCTGTATTTTACGCTTTCGTTTTCGATCATTGAAATACCCTTTCCGGCTGGATTTTTATTAATAATCACATAAAGCTTTAATTTTGTCAATAAAATATTATCGCATTTCAAAAATATATTTGAAAAATAGAAATAATGTTGTATAATATTTACAAATCTAAAAAGTTATACCATTTAAACGAATATTGAATATTCAAAAAAATCAAATTATTTTGACGGGAGATGTTCTCAATGAAAAAAAACGTCAGCGAAGATATCCGCTGGGACCTTTCAAACGTATACCGCGGCCTCGAAACGGCCGATATGAAAAAAGACTGGCAATTCCTTCAGAAGCTTATAGAAAGCGCCGGTAAATATTTCCAGGACAACGGCATAACGAAGGGCGACCCCAAAAAAATAAAAGCCGACGCGGCCTGCGCCGACAAACTCGCCCATGCCGTAGAACTAATGAATAAAGCGATTATGATGTACACCACCCTCGACGCTTTCGTTTTTTCTTTTTACTCGACCGATTCTTACAACAAACTCGCCGCACAAAAAACTTCCGAGCTCGAAAAAATCGGAGTGGCGCTTAAAAATCTCGACGTAATGCTGCAGGGATTCATAGGCACCGTCGGGCCGAACCTCGAAAAGCTCTGCGCGCTCAACGAAAACTTACAGGAGCACCGCTTTTATTTAGAAGAGGCTTACGAACAGAGCAAATACCTTATGAGCGAAGAAAAAGAACGCCTAGCCGCGGAGCTGGCTTTAAGCGGAGGACAGGCATTTTCAAAGCTGCAGGGCGTAGTATCGTCGCAGCTTAAAGCGCCCGTAACCATAAAAGGAAAAACCGAAAACATGCCCATGGCGCAGATCAGAAACCTCGCCTACAGCGCCGATGAAAAAACCAGAAAGGCAGCCTACGAAGCCGAAATAAAAGCCTGGGAATCCGCGCGCGAGCCTCTGGCAGCCTCTCTTAACGGCGTAAAAGGCCACAACATAACGCTCAATATCCAGCGCGGCCGCAAATCATGCACGCACCATTCGCTCGATATGAACAGGATAGACGAAAAAACTCATAAAGCTTTGCTTTCGGCCATGGCCAGCTCGTTCGACATGTTCAGAAAATATTTCAAGAAAAAAGCTTCACGCCTCGGCGAAAAATCGCTTTCATGGTGGAACCTTTTCGCCCCTGTGGGAAAATCCGAACGCCGTTTCACATATAAAGAGGCCTGCGAATTCGTAGTGGACAATTTCAACGCTTTTTCAAAAGACCTCGGCGGACTCGCAGCGCGCGCTTTTAAAAACAAATGGATCGACGTATATCCGCGCGACGGAAAACGCGGCGGCGCCTTCTGCATGCCCGTGCCCAAAACCGAAGAATCAAGAATATTATGCAACTTCGACGGATCTTTCGAGCAGGTTTTAACCATCGCGCACGAACTGGGCCACGCCTATCACAACGAATGCCAGAAAGGCCTCACCATGACGCAGCGTTCAACGCCCATGACGCTCGCCGAAACCGCTTCGATCTTCTGCGAAACCATCATTTTAAACGCCGCGCTCAAGAACGCCAATAAAGCCGAAAAACTCGCGCTGCTCGAAACTCAGCTGATAGGCGCAAGCCAGCTCATCGTCGATATCCACTCGCGCTTCCTTTTCGAAAAAGAAGTATTCGACAGGCGCGCGGGCAACGAACTTTCGGCCGACGATTTCTGCGATATCATGCTTAAGGCGCAGAAAGCTACCTACGGCGCAGGGCTCGACTCCAAAACCTTCCATCAGTACATGTGGGCTGTAAAACTCCACTACTATATGCCCGAACTCGCGTTTTACAATTATCCGTACGCTTTCGGGTTCCTTTTCGGACTCGGGCTTTACAAGATATTCGAACGCGACGGCCAGAAGTTCGTCCCCAAATACAACGATCTTCTGCGCTCGACCGGAATGTTCATGGCCGCGGACCTCACTAAAAAATTCGCGATCGATATTACCAAAGAAAAGTTCTGGCTCGACAGCCTCAATGTCGTAAAAGGCCATATCGACGAATACCTGAAGCTCTAATACAGCCTTAGTAAATTATTATCGCATATAAAAAAGAGGCCGCCCGAAAAGGAGGCCTCTTTTTTATTGAATCTATTCAGCCGTTAAATCCGCGGCTTTAATTATCCTGCCAATACTTTTTTCATGACGGGAAATAGTTCTTCGAATTCGTCATAAATTTTAGTTGCCGGCGATATTTGATAATGTTTTAACTTATCGAGCTCTCCGGCGTCGAACATTATTGATAGACACTTATCGCAGAGCTTGAAGTGGATATTGGAATTCTTGATATATTCTTCGTCTCTTAGTTTGACTTCGCAGCGCGGACACTTTTCGCTGATCATATGCGTGGCGCTGGTAGTTTCGTAAGCGTGCCTCGAGATGGTCTGGCCGGCGCTATATGCGTTATGGCCTTCGCGCAGCCTGGTGACTTCGACGCCGTCGATAAAAACGAGCTTGCATTTTACGCATGTTTTAACCGCCACTCCTGAAATATTTTCAGTGATAAAGTGCGTGCCGCACTTCTGACATTTTAAATTTTGCATCGAAAAAAGCTTCGCCTCCTTTTTAATAGGTTTTTATAATTATCGGAAATTAAAAAGAAAGATTAATAAGTTTAAAAAATTTAATTGGCTGTTTCGACGGCGTATGAATTGACTATCGGAAGTATCATGGATTCAGCGGATTTAAGGCCGTTAATAAACACGGGAGTCACCATCGATTCATAAGACGCGCTCTGGTTGCCGCAAAAAGTTTCGACGGTGACTAAAATCGCCGGAACGCTGACCGCGCCGCGTTTAATTGTGAAAATTTTAAAATAAATCGACTTGACGGAATCGAATACTTTGCGGGGCTGGTGATTTTTTTCGTCTTTAAGCATTATCTTGCCGGCGGAAAGGTAATAAGTTTCGGTTATGGTCTTATAAAAAACGTCTGAATCGTTGAGTTTCGAAGCCGCGTTTTCTTCGGGGACGCCGAGCTCTATTCCGCTGGAAAGCCCGGTAGGCGCTTTGTCGCCGGCCGAGGAAGCTTTTATTCCGCAGACGGCCGAAGCTATTTTTTTGCGCATGAAAGATATAACCCTTCGGCCGTTGCGCTGCGCCTCGAGCTGGTTGATTCCGTCGGTAAACTGCCTTAAGCTGGATGAAAAAATCGCATAGGCCGCCATGATAACGACCGCGGCTATAGATATGGCCACCAGAAGCTCGCTCAAAGTTATAGCGCGCCTGGAAGCCGGCGCTTTAAAAATTAAACGGGCTTCGTTATTAATTTTTTTTACATACTCATTTTTCATACGCGCCTGCGCCTATTTTTATTTTTCCTCTTTTTGGCGGTTAATTATACACTATCATAGAAAGGCTCAACTTAACGTCGCGACCGCTTTCCTTATATTTGACCGCTACATCGGCTTGCGAAAAAATTTTCGACAGCTTGCTTATATTCGTTTCGACGGTGAAAACGTTACGGTCTGTTTTGACTTCGCTCGCGCTTTGCGCCGGAAATTTGGACGCGCCGAGCGCTTCTACCTGCTCAAGCGTGGTCCTTGCGAGGTTGAGAGCCACCGAATTATTGTAAATCGCCCTCGTGCTTCTGGTGGTAAAAGTAAAAAGCTGAAAAACCGAAATAGAACCCATGGCGAGAATCGCGGCCGCGATCATGACCTCGACCAGGGAAAAACCGAATATTCGTTTTTTTGAATATTTCATGAGTTTCATCATAATTTTAAAATCATCGCCTTATCTGGCTATCGCCGGGCCGAAAGTAAGGCAGAAATCGCCTGTCGGCAGAGCCTTATCCACGATCACCGAGCCGTTCGGGTTCACCAGCAGCGCCTTGAATTCTTCATTTGCCAGCGCCGCTTTT
>MWBZ01000021.1 GCA_002069765.1 bacterium ADurb.Bin243 | reverse complement strand
ACACCCTTGCCGTTCGGCTAATGGTCGCTGCTATCAACCCCATAGCGGACTTGCACCGCCAAGTTATCGCCCATGTCGGGCGTACAATAAAGGGGCTTAAGCCTTGACGGCAAAAGCCCCTTAAATATATTATAGCTTTTGCTATAAGATTGAAATTAACGCTTCGAATACTGGTATCTTGCGCGTGCGCCGCGTTGACCGTATTTTTTACGTTCTTTCATGCGCGGATCGCGGGTGAGAAGTCCGGCTTTTTTCAATAACGGCCTGTAATTAGGATCGATATTCAAAAGAGCGCGGGCGATGCCGCATGCGATAGCTCCGGCCTGGCCTGAAATTCCGCCGCCATAGACATTAACGGTAACGTCGTACTGGCTCTGAGTGCTCGTAACGTCAAAAGGAACGTCCATTTGATGCAACAAAGTTTTCAAGCCCGAAAAATACTTGGCCGATTCAACTCCATTGATCGTGATCGCGCCTTTGCCGGTTTTTAAAAACACTCTGGCTACGGATGATTTGCGTCTTCCGGTGCCGATAGGTTTCTGCACTTCCATTAATTTCCCTCCTTATAAGGTTAATAAATTACTATGTATATTGATTAAGCTTCTATTTTGATGGCTTTGGGCTGCTGCGCCGAATGCGTGTGCTGATCGCCTTTGAAAATCCTTACGTTTCTCATAAGGTCGCGGCCGAGAGGACCCTTGGGAAGCATTCCCCAGATGGCCCTTCTAAGTATTTCTTCAGGATGGCGTCTCTGCAGCTCTACGAAGTTTTCGGACTTGAAGCCCTGCGGATATCCGGAATGCCTGTAGTACATTTTCTGAACGGGTTTTTTGCCGCTGAGGCGGACTTTTTCGGCGTTGATGATTATCACGTTGTCGCCCATGTCGAGATAAGGCACGAATGTTGTTTTGTGTTTGCCTCTGAGTATCGAGGCCACCTGGCAAGCTAAACGGCCTACTATGGCGTCTTTGGCGTCAACCAGGACCCATTCTTTTTTTACTTCGCTTGCTTTTAACGCGTGTGTCTTCATTTCTAACGTTCCTCCCTTAGATATTAAAGCATTTTAATAAAAGTATTTATATTTTATAACAATTTATTTGATTATAAAACCCTTGATTTTATTAGTTTTGCGTCAGGGGAGATACAAAAATAACAAATCATGCCTTTTTTTAATCATTTTATTATACAATAATCCATGAAAAAAATCAAGTTTTATTTTTCAAAATTTTATTTTTTTTAACCTTTAAATACAACTTATTTTACTTGACTATAAATTTATTTTCTTATATAATTTTTAATATTAAAGAAAAAGAACGCGAAGAACGCGCAGGCACAATCCGCCTTAAATCGCGGATTAAAAAGGCGCGAACGATAAATAAAAAAAGGAGTCATGTATGAAGGTGAAAATGCTCGGCAAAAAGGCCGAATTATGCTCGGCCTGCCATGAATGCGAAAAAACATGCGCTAACGTTTTTTTCAAGGTCCAGGAAACCGAACGCGCGCGCCTGAGAATCACGGACGATAAGGCGAAAAAAGAAAAACTCATGGTAACTTGCACCCAGTGCGGCGTTTGCATTAATATATGCCCGACCGAAGCCATAAGCAGAAACAAAACCGGAATCGTCGTAATCGACAAGAAAAAATGCGTCGGATGCCTTTCCTGCGTCGGCTTCTGCCCTGAAGAAGCCATGTTCCAGTATAAAGAAGACACGCTGCCGTTCAAATGCATCTCCTGCGGCCAGTGCGTTAAAAAATGCCCGACCGGGGCCATTTTTTTGACCGAAACCGAAATCGCCTGAAAAACTTCAATCCGGCGGGCGCAAAACGCGCAGGCCATCTATTAAACATTGAAATTATTAACCTGGAGGGAAAAAGTGGAAAATAAATATTCGATAGAGCAGATCAAAAGCGCTCATAAAATATTGAAAGAATTTACTTACGTTCCAAAGCCCGTCAATAAAGGCTACAGCGGCGAAACTCTTTACGTCAACCTTTCGACCAACGAAATTAAAATAAAACAGGTGACCGAACGCATGAAAGAAATCTTCATAGGCGGGCGCGGCTTCGGCCTCTGGTATCTGTGGAACGCGGTCACCGAAAAAACCAGATGGAACGACCCCGAAAACGAAATTATAATTTCCCCCGGCCCCATAGGCGGGATCACGCAATATCCGGGCGCCGGAAAATCTCTGGTGGTAAGCCTTTCGCCGATCACGGGCTCCGCAATGGACAGCAACGTCGGCGGATATTTCGGCCCCTACATGAAATTTTCCGGCTTCGACGCCGTCGAAATCCAGGGTAAAGCGCCCAAGGACGTCGTCGTTTTCATAGACGGCGATAACGGCCGTATAACTATCGAAGAAGCGCCTCTCGAAGACACCAACAGCCACATAGTCTGCGAACAGCTTACCGAGCTGTACGCAAAAGACGAAGCCGACAGGCTCCATGTGGCCACGGTCGCCTCCGGCAAGGCCGCCGACCATACCCTTATCGGCCATCTCAATTTTTCCTTCTACGATAAGCGCCGCAAAGGCACACGCCTTAAACAGGCAGGCCGGGGCGGCATAGGAACCGTATTCAGAGACAAAAAAATCAAAGGTCTCGTCGTAAGAACGACCAACATAACGGGCACTTCTAATAACCCCGCCGATCAGGCGCTTTTGAATAAAACCGGCATCAAGCTCCATAAAGAGATCCGCCGCAACGACGACAAGCAGTGCCACATGAGAACGCAGGGCACGGCGCATCTGGTTGAAATCATGAGCGACTACGACCTTCTGCCTGTAAATAATTTCAAATTCGGGTCTCATGAAAAAGCCAGGCAGATGGCTTCATGGGTATGGGGCCAGAAATTCACGCAGGGGATACCCGACGGCTGCTGGTTCGGCTGCACGATGGCCTGCGCCAAAGCCGTGGACGGTTTCGAATTAAAAACCGGCCCCTATAAAGGCGATAAAGTCATAGTCGACGGACCCGAATACGAAACGGTCGCCGGCGTGGGCTCATGCTGCGGCATATTCGAACCGGACGCGGTCGTAGAGCTCAATTTTTACTGCGACACCTACGGCGTGGATACGATCTCTTTCGGAACCCTCACCGCTTTCGCCATGGAATGCTTCGAAAACAAAGTGATAACCGAAAAAGAAACAGGCGGGCTCAAGCTCAACTTCGGCAACCACGAAGCCGCCCTGGAACTTCTTCACCAGATGGCCCGCGGCGAAGGCTTCGGCAAAATCGCCGGTATGGGCGTACGCAGAATGAAAGAGTATTTCGTAAAAAACTACAACGCAGACCCTAAATTTTTACAGGACATCGGCATGGAATGCAAAGGTCTCGAATATTCGCAGTATGTTTCAAAGGAATCGCTCGCGCAGCAGGGCGGCTATGCGCTCACCAACAAAGGGCCGCAGCACGACGAAGCCTGGCTCATATTCATGGACATGGTCAACAACCACATCCCCACTTTCGAAAACAAAGCGGAAGCTCTGCATTACTTCCCGCTTTTCAGAACGTGGTTCGGCTTGAACGGCCTGTGCAAGCTCCCCTGGAACGACGTAGAACCCGAAGACAACCCGAAAACTGACGAGCCGGCAAAAGTTCCCGAACACGTCCAGAACTATGTGGACCTTTTTAACGGCGTCACCGGCAAAAAAATCGACAAAAAAGAGCTCATCAGAATGTCCGAAAGGGTTTATAATTTCCAGAGGGTTTTCAACCTCAAAATGGGCTTCGGCACCAGAGAACACGACATTCCGCCGTACCGCTCCGTCGGACCGGTAACGTGCGAAGAGTACGAATCGCGCAAGGACCGCTACGATAAACAGCTTAAAGAAAAAGCCGGCATCGATCCCGCGGGCCTTTCCACCGAAGAAAAAGTGAAAAAGATGCGCGAGTACCGTGAAAAGCAGTACCAGCTGCTCGTAGACGCGGTTTACAAACGCCGCGGCTGGAATGAAAAAGGAATCCCGAAGCTCGAAACTCTTAAAGACCTTTCGATAGATTTCGAAGACGTAGTTAAAATAGTAAAAAGCAAAATGTAACGGCGCAATTTTATCGCCCGCCGGCCTGCCGCATAAATACCTGCGGCTGGCCGGCGGCAAATAGCGCGCCTTTAACCGAGGCATTTTTACCGCAATGATTATGGCTGAAAACACTATATTTGACATAAAAAACATATCACGGTCCGAGTTCGAAACGCAATTTTACAAGCGCAATCCACCCGGATCGTCCGGCGTGCTGAAAACTAAAACAGTAGCCATAGCCGGAGCCGGCGGCCTCGGCTCCAACGTCGCGGTCGCCCTGGTGCGGGCCGGCGTTTATAACCTTATAATAGCCGATTTCGACCGGATAGAGCTTTCAAATTTAAACCGGCAGCAATTTTGCTACGAACAAACCGGACGTCTTAAAGTCGCCGCGCTGAAAGAAAACCTTCTAAAGAACACCGCCGCGATATTTGCGGAAGCGGACCTGCTCGTCGAAGCGTTCGACAGGGCGGAAATGAAAGCCATGCTCATAGAGGCCTGGTGCAAGGCTTATCCGCAAAAATTTATAGTGGCCGCTTCGGGCCTTGCCGGAACGGGCCGCTGCGGCCTTATTAAAACGAGCGCCTATGGCCGGCTGATAATATGCGGCGACCAGCAGAGCGAAGCCAGCGAAGCGAACGGGCTTATCGCGCCCAGAGTAGCCATGGTAGCCGCGATGCAGGCCAACTGCGCGGTAGAGATATTGTTAACGGGAGGCGTTAAAGTTTGATATCGGTGAACGAACAGCCGCTCGCCTGGCGCGAAAACCTCAGCGTAAGCGAGCTTCTTAAAATATGCAAATATTCTTTTCCGCTTATAATCGTCAAAATAAACGGCGAAATAGTGGCCAAGAGCGAATACGAAAAATTCATGGTGCCCGACGGCGCTAACGTCAGCGTAATACATTTAATGAGCGGCGGTTAATTTTTATGACGAACCATGCCTTTAACTATCAGTTACTGCTTATAACCCGCAATATCCAGCTGGCCGTCAAACTCGACGAAGCTTTAAAAGCGCCCGCGCCTCAGGCTTATTCTTTATACATAGCCCAGGACGCGGAATCGGCCCAAAAAGACCTTACAGTAAGAAATTTCGACGCCGTCATAGCCGACCCGGCTTCGCTCAAGCTGACCGCTTCGCATATAATAAAGACGGTCAAAAAAATCAAGCCCGAAAGCGCCATAATTCTTATCGGCGAAAACTTCTCCTCCGAAGCGGAATCCGACGCGGCTTACGGCCTCGGGGCGCAGCTATGCGTCTGCGCCGAAAAAATCGGCGCAGAAGAACTGATATTAAAAATAAAGCATGCTATATCGCGCCAGAAGCATTTCAACTCGGCGTTAAAAGACGCCGAAAAAGCCGTAGAAGCCAAAAGCAGGTTTCTGGCGGTCATGAGCCATGAAATCAAAACGCCTATGACGAGCATCGTCGGCATGAGCGATTTAATCCGCAAAACAGTCCTCACTTCCGAGCAGCTAGAATACGTGGATATAATCAATAAATCGTGCGAATACCTTTTAAAAATCATCAACGATATCCTGGACGTTTCCAAGCTGGAATCGGGCAACCTCACCATATCGCAGAACTCTTTCACTATCGACGAAATCGTAAAATCCGCGCACGAAATGCTTCTTGTAAAAGCTCGCGAAAAGAACATCGATTTCACATGCTCGATAGCAAGGGATATAACCGAAAAATTCACGGGCGATTCCCTTAGAATAAGGCAGGTTTTAATAAACCTCTGCTCGAACGCGATTAAATACACCGACAAAGGCGGCGTTTCTCTGACGGTTAAAACCGTGTCTGCAAAGCCGGATTCGGTAAAACTATCGTTTGAAATCGCCGACACCGGAATCGGAATAGAAGCTGAAAAACAAAAGGAACTCTTCATGCCGTATTACCAGATCGAAGACACCGGGCTTTTAAAAAAAGAAGGGCACGGCCTCGGGCTTGTAATATCAAAAAAGATCATAGAGCTCATGAACGGAAATTTATATTTTGAAAGCAGGCACCAAAAAGGTTCCAAATTCTGGTTCATACTCGAACTAAAAAAAAGCTGCGAAAATACTGCGCCCGGCGTTATGCTTTCCCCGGCTGAAGCCGACACCAAAATTCAAAGTTCGCAGGCTGACACGACGTTCGCTTTCGATGAAAATTTCTCGGTTCTTATTACTGAAGATAATTCTTTCAACCAGAAATTGATCCATTCTTTTTTAATAAAAAAAGGCGTTAAAAAAATCGAAATGGCTATAAACGGCGAAGAATGTTTCAATATATGCAAGCGGCAGCGCATATCCGCCGTCATTATGGACTGCCAGATGCCGGTAATGGACGGCATAACGGCGGCCGCACTGATACGCGAGTATGAAAGATCGGCCGGAAAGCCGCGCTGCGCTATTATAGCTCTTACGGCCGGCACGGTTTACGGCACCCGTGAAAAATGCATAAGAGCCGGAATGGACGATTATTTTACCAAACCTATCGATTTCGATTCGCTTTACGGCAAATTAATAAAAATAGCGTCCGGCGAAAACGCAAAAAATTGGAGCGAAAATAAGATGAATAAAGAAGAGCCTTTGCAGCAGGAAAAATGCGAAATCATAAAAAAAGAGAACGAAGACCCGGTATTCGACCCTAAACTGATATCCGAGTTGAAAAAACTTCAGCTACCGGGCAAACCCGATATAATTTGCCAGCTTTTCACCATTTACCTGAAAGAAACCGACGCGAAGATAGAGTCGTTAAAGGCCTCCATAAAAGAAGGCGCCGCGGAGTCGATAAGGCATATAGCGCACAATTTAAAATCCAGCACGGCTAACGTAGGCGGAACGAAGCTTTCCGCAATATTTAAAGCCATCGAAGCTAAGGCCAAAAATAACGAAATCGAAAACCTCGAAGCGTTTATCCCCGAAATAGATTCCAATTATAAATTTTTGAATGAAAAATTAAGGCTATTAATCGACGGCAAGGAGATGCTATGAACGACAATATAATAAACGATAAATTTAAAGTTCTCGTAGTGGACGACGAAAGCAGCGTGAGATTTCTGCTCACGCAAATGCTCGAAGGCGAAGGCTACGAAGTCATAGAGGCTTCCGACGGCGAAAGCGCCATAGAAATTTTTAAATCCGAAGCTCCCGACATGATCCTTATCGACGCCATGATGCCTATATTAGACGGAATGAGCACCTGCCGCATGTTAAGGCGCCTCGACACCGGAAAAAACGTGCCGGTTTTAATGATAACGGGGCTCGACGACGACAGCGTCGTCGATATGGCCTTCGAATCAGGGGTGTCGGATTTCATCACGAAGCCTTTTCAGTTCAGCGTGCTGCGCCAGAGAGTCAAACGCATGCTGCGTTTAAAAACGGCGGAATCCATGCTCGAAGAAAAGCTGGTGAACGAGCGTTCAATTACAGAGCTTGTAAACGACGGAATAATAATAACCGACGCGGGCAACCAGATAATTTCATTCAACCCCTCTGCCGAAGATATTTTCAACTTCAAGGCGGCCGACATAATAGGTCGCAAAATATCGGAAATAATCCCCGAGCTCACCGACGAAGCCATTAAACGCGATTCAGAAGCGGCCGGCGAAAATAAAAACATTAAAATAAAAAAAGAGACCGCGGGGAAAAAAAGAGACCGGACTCAAATCCCCATAGGCTTAACGCTGAACGGTCTCGATTCAGGCAATAAGCTTATCAGCGTCCACGATCTAACCGAAAAAAAACAGACGCAGAGCACGATAAAAATGGCGGAAATGGTATTCGAAAATATCAGAGAGGCCATTTGCGTCATAGACTCCGGCTGCATCGTCCAATTCACTAATCCGGCGTTTTGCGCTCTCAGCGGCTACAGCGAACAGCAGACAATCGGCCAGTCGATCAAACTTATAATGCCAGACGTAAGAGCGCAGGCCGCCTTCGATGAAATAATCAGCCATATCAAAGCGGGCGAGCAAAAGCAGGCCGAATTTATACTTTCTACCAGAGAACACCCGGAATGCCATGTGCTTATGATAATAAACCACATAGAAGCCGGCGTGTCGATGCCATCCAAATACGTAGTAATTTTCCATGACATAACCGAGCAGGTAAGATTGAGGGCAAGGCAGGAAGCGCTTCAAAAGCAGGCCGCGGGAATACAGAAAATGACTCTTTTGAGCACTATTTCCGCCGGCATTATCCACGAAATAAACCAGCCTCTCAATTCAATTAAAATACTCGCAGACAGCCTTCTTTTCCTGAACAAAAAAGGAAAGGTCGTCGAAATTTCAAAAATTTTCGAAAACCTCCAGAAAATTTCCGACCAGATAGTTAGAATCGATGAAATCATAAAGCAGATGAGAGCTTTCGCGGGCTACAGGCAGGGCCAGGCCACTACAAAGTGCGATCTCAATGCGGCCATAGAAAAAACACACGAAATGCTCAAGCACCAGCTTGACATGAAGGGTATAAAATTGAAAAAAAAGCTGGGCGCAAATTTAAACGACGTGCCGGGCAACGTGAATATAATAGAGGAAGTGGCGGTAAACCTCATCGTGAACTCCGTGCAGGCGCTTGAAAAAGTCGGCGGCAGGGAAAAAGAGATAATTTGCGAAACCAGGCTGGAAAACGATAAAGTCATTTTTGAAGTTTCAGACAACGCGACCGGCGTAGCGGAAGAGCTTAAAGAAAGGATATTCGACCCGTTTTTCAGCACGAAAACAATGGAAGGCGGCATGGGCCTCGGCCTCGCTATCGTAAGCACGATCCTCAACGGCTACAACGGAAAAATAGAAGTTTTCAACAACGACAGGGGCGGGGCTACTTTCCATGTAGAACTTCCTGCAGTGCCATCGAATGCTCCGGCATGCGAAAAAAATAAAGCGAGATAAAAAAATTGAACATCCTGATCGTAGACGACGACAACGCCAGCCGCGAAAGCATATCGCAGTTTTTAAAAGAGCTGGGGCACGATGTAACCGAATGCCCGGACGGCGTTTCGGCACTTAAAAAATTTCTGCCCAACTATTACGACATTATCTTTTCCGATATTAAAATGCCTTTTATGTCGGGAATCGAAATGGTAAAAAAAAATCAGGACCCTTCCCGGCGGCAATGACGTAAATATAATACTTTTCACGGGTTTCAGCGAAACACAAAGCGCCATAGAAGCTTTAAGATTCGGAGTTTACGACTATCTGCTGAAGCCTATCAACGTCGAAGAAGTAGTAAGCTCCATCGAAAGGATTTCACAATTTAAAATCCTTAAAAAGAAAAACGAGCTGCTGTCGGTTAAAAGAGAAAACGTTCCCGCCGATACCGGCATTGTGCCGGCCAGGACGCATAAGGTTACTCCTGCAGCTTCGCAGGAAGCCGATTCACTTTCGAACGCGGCCCCCGAAACCGCTCGTAAAGCTTCACCCGGACAGGCGCCCGTGTTCAAATACAGCATAGGCATGAATAAAATCGGCGTTTTTTGCGGCGAAATGAAAAAAATTTTCAATTACGCAAAAATGCTCCACGAAGACAGGAGCATACCCGTTCTTATCGAAGGCGAAACCGGTTCAGGCAAGGAAATGGTAGCGCAATTCATCCATTACGGTGAAACGGACGCCGGCGGACTTCCATTCGTAGATTTGAACTGCGCCTGCATTTCGCCGAGCCTTTTCGAAAGCGAGCTTTTCGGATATGCTCCTGGCGCGTTTACCGGCGGTCTCGATAAAGGCCAGCCGGGTAAACTCGATATCGCTAACAACGGCACGATTTTTCTTGACGAAATCGCCGACATGCCCCTTGAAATGCAGGCGAAACTTTTAAGAGTAATCCAGGAAAAAGAATATTTCAGGGTGGGCGGATTAAAAAAGATTAAAACCAATCTAAGGATAATATGCGCCACTAATATGCGGCTCGAAGACCGCGTGCTGGAAGCTAAATTCCGGCAGGACCTTTATTACAGGCTCAACGTCGGAAGAATTTATATACCTTCTCTGCGCGAACGGCGCGACGAAATAATTCCGCTGGCAATGCTGTTTTTAAAAGACATTTCCGCAAAAAAAGGTAAAAAATTCAAATTCATCAGCGACGACGCCGAAAAGCTTCTTCTTAACTACCGCTGGCCCGGCAATATCAGGCAATTAAAAAACGTAATAGAAAGGGCCGTATTTATGTATGACGCGGCGGCTTTAACGCCGGAGCATCTGGACGTTTTAATCAAATCAGATCCGGGCGCAGTGCATGCGGCCGGAGATCGCAATACCGATTTTAAAAAAGACGGTTTCATAAAGGATTTTTCAACGAACCGGCTTCTGGATTTCAGCTTGCCCGCAACCGGCGTTTTTCCATTAAACGACCATATAAACTCCATAATAAAAAAAGCCCTGGCTTTAAACGGATATAATAAAACCAGAACCGCAAAGTATCTCGGCATTACTCGAAGGACTCTTTATTCTTATCTTAAAAATATTCCCGGATTATAATTCCGCAAGATTCATCAGCGCATTTTTTTAACTTTTTATAATAAAAAAAAACCTCATTCATATGAATGAGGCATGCCTGTTATTCTAAAAATAATTCCGGCAAAATTAGGGGTAGGTATGAAGTTAGGCAAATACTTGCCTTAGAGAAACTCTATTGATAACTTATAAACAACATTTTTAAATACACAATTAGATTAGCAAATAGCGTGCCAACTATTTTCTTTTAATTTTATCATTTTTTTAAAATTGTAACTATTTTTGTTAATTATTCAGTCAAATCACGAAGCCTTGTGTGTATTTTTTACGCACAATGATGACTTCGTGATTAATTTTTGAATAGATGACACTCAAATTTTAAAAATTAAATGGCGGATGATGAATAACGGGCATATCCTGTTCAATAATATGGGCCGTATAAAAATCGGCAAAATGAAGAATGGTGAGTAATGGAGTTTCGCGGTGAGCCACATCTTTTCCCTGCGGGATATACTGGCCGTCATGATAAGTAATGGCTTGAGCCTCGTCAGCCGAAAGGTCTATATATTTTGAAACCAGAAAGAGCGAACGAATAGCTACCTGCATTTCAACAAGATTTTTATTTATTTCATAAGCCTTTTTAGTTTTAATGTAAAGCGGCGCGCCTGGCAGCCCCGCTTTGCCCGCATCGTGAAACAGTCCGCATATGACGCAGGATTCGTCTTCGAGTTCAGGCGCCAGCGCATTTTTTATTTTAAGAAGCGTTTCGGTAACCCCGACGGAGTGATATAAAAGGCCGTGCTCGATATTCAAATGGTAAATAGTCGAAGCGGGTGCGATGAAATACTCCGTTTTTGATTTTAAGAACTTCACGAAACCATCAAATTGTTTTTTCCTTTTTTTTACCAGGGAAGATAAGCTCTCAAATTTTTTTATGTATTGGTCGTAATTATATAACGGCATTTTACCTCTCTTTTTAATTTTGAAAATCTATTTCACTTCGGATTTTACTTCCTGCGTATCTACGATAGTTTTTTCCAGAACCAGGTCTCCGGTTTTTCCTAATTTTTCAGTCACTTCTGGCGCCATTTCATTAAAATCCTGTTTTTGAGCATCTTTCGGAACTAAAAAAAACGAGGCTTCGTATTTTTTATTTAAAACATAGCCGCTGCATTTAGTTTCGGAAACAAGAGCCGATTGTGCGTCAAAGAGTTTTAACGAAGAAAATGTTTCCGTTTTTGAATCGACGGTTATTTCATATTTTAAAAAATTATTTATTTTTTTATTGTCCGTAATCGTATAAACTGTTCCGGTTTCGCCTTTAACTTCGGTTATTTCTGCGCCCGCCTCTTTTAATTCATCGATAAAAGAAGGATCGATAAGCTTGATATGCCTTTTAACTTCATCGGCCGGCATTTCGGAAACGCTGACGATTCCGGCGATTTCTTTTATAACGCTGACTTTGCTGCCGGCGACGATCGCGCTGAGCTTGAGCCCTGCGATAGGTTGACATTCGGCTTTAATAGTGGAAACGGACATCGCGTAAACTTTAAAAGTGCCTTCTTTGCCCTCAGCGGTAAATTCAGTAGCGGTAAGAGAATTCACGGCAGCCTTTTTGACGGCGGCGAATTTTAAATCGGAGTCCGCGCCGGCGAAAACCGCCGAAAAGCAAAGGACGCATATAAGCAATGGAAATAAGGCTATTGCATAAGAACTTAAACGTTTCATATATTTCCTCCAAATATTTTAAAATAATCGCCGCAAAAAACGGACATGAAATCTACATTCATATTATAGCATATTATAAAGCCGTTTTAAATAATTATTTGATAATTTATTAAAAATCGCATCTCTTATAAAAAAAAGAGGCCGTTTAAACGGCCTCTTTTTATGGATATTTATTTACTATGAGATTGAAACCTGATTATTACTTGTTCCAGTTGTAGTTAGCGGCATGTTTAATAGTTTCATAGTAGTATTTGTTGTGATACAAAGTGACGTTTTTGCCTTTGCCGTTCATATTCAGCGCGAGCATTTCTATTGTAACTACAGGATTAAGGAGCATTTTACGTTTTTTGCCGAGACCGAGATATTCTTTTTCTTTTACAGTAACTTTATCGAGAAGGCCGGGGAACGCTTTAGCAATTGTCTTAAACATCGTGCAGCCGTGGCCGAACGGGTTTTTTATCATTTTAGAAAGGATTTCATCGCATCCGCCGAAATCGCCGGTAACGAAATCTTCTTTTTTCATGTTCACGCCGTAAGCTACGGAGCTGACATGTATAGCTACTCTGAGAGATACGTCTTTTAAAGGTTTAGCGTTATAGAATTTGCGGAGTTTGGATATAAAGTATTTGTCTTTAGGGTTAACCGTAACGACAACGCCGAGTCTTTTTAAAACTACGAGCTGGTTGAACGCACGGTAAACTAAAATAGGAGCGTTGTATTTGTTGCAGAGAGCTTCGAGGTTGGTAACCTGGTCTTTAGGAACGACGCAATAATAAAGTTTTATGTTGTCGGGAATAGGAGCGTCGCCGTTATCTGGCGAGGGAACCGAAGGAGCCGAAGGCGTGCCCGGATCGCCGGGAGCGGGAGCCGGAGCTTCCGAGTTATCGTCGGATTTCACGTTCATCAGTTTGCTTGATTTGCTGAAAGAAGAGTCGTCTTTGCCTGCCGCGAAAACCGGATTGACAGCCGCTAAAAACACTAAAACAAGAATGCTTAAAAACAATACTCTGGTTTTTCTCATAAAATTATAAACCCCCTATATTTTTTTAGCTTTTCATAATTATACAACAAAGAACGCCTTAAATCAAGAGGCGCGATAACTTTTTTATTTTTTATTTATAAACTGCCTGAAATACGCTTTAAAAGTGATAAATAGCATTTTTTTACTGTACGCCGGTTTCATTGGTGGAGCCGGCCGGCGCCGCCGGAGTTTCGGCCTTATTCGCGACGCCTCCGGTTTCTTCAGGCGGAGTTTGCGGAGCGTCTGAAGCCTTAACAGGCGGTTCGACCTTAGCGAGCTGCTTTATAAGCGCCGTAATTTTAGAAACTTTTTCAGGCGGAAGCTTTTCCATTATCAGAGCGCTTTTTTTCTCTTTCATGCGCGAAAGTATTTCGAGCAGAAGGCTGTCTTCAAGCGGCCCGAGAGCGTCGGCGGCAAGCTGCGGGTCCATGCGTTCATACATTTTCGAGAATTGTTCCATCGTCTGATCGGAAACGATTTTCTGCTTTTTAGCCTCTTCGAAATTCTTTATGCCTTTTAAAAGTTCTTTTTCTTTAGTAATTACTTCGAGCTCCCTCTCGCGCAACTCTTTTTCCCACAGGGCCAGCTTTACGCTCTGCTCTTCGATGAGTACTTCCTTGTGTTTGAGCTTTTCGGCCATGTCTTTGTAGGAGCTCTCCTGCTCATAAATAAGCGCTTTTATTTTGCTCTCCTCGGAAGATTTTATTATGGTGGATTCCCTTATATAATCTTTTACGTAAGGGTTTTCCAGAACCGTCTGCGGCAGAAAGTCGCGTATTTTAATTATGCCGAGAAAGTCGAATAAAACCGCTATAACCGCCATAAGAGACATGAAAATAACGCTCAAAAACATTATCAAAAGCCAGGTTATAACCGCGCTTATAAATCCGCTCTGCGGAGGTTTTTTCGCCGCCGGAGTCTTTTTAGTTTCCTGCTGCTTGGCCTGCTCTTTCGCGGCGGCTTCCTGTTTTTTATCTGTAGCCATATTTTTTACTTTCCTTTTTTTAGTTTTTATGTTTTTCAGTCTTTATCGGGTTGCTTGTTGTTGGAGATTTCGTCCATCTGAGCGTTGTCCTGCTTGTTATATTCTTTTTTGTACTGCGCGAACTGCTTTTCCTTGAGAGTTTCGATAATCTTGCGTTCCTTGACCGCCTCCGCGAGTTTTTCTTTGATTTTAAGAGTTTTTTGTTTCGCCTTTTCGAGTTCGGCTTCGAGTTCGGAAAGCTTTCGTTTCAAAAATTCTATATAATTTCTTGAAAGCAGAAGCGACTCGACGTTTATGCTCGACTTCAAATAGCTTTTGGATTCCTCTATCATCAAAGCGATCGTGTTGCGCGTATCGTTTATTTGACCGTTTATTCGATTCTCGGTCATCTGCGCTTCGGCCAGTTCCTGAATTACGAGTTCCTCGCGCTTTTTTCTTACATTTAAAAGCGAATCCAGTTTAAATGAAAATTTCTTCATGCATGCCTTTACTTATCACCAGTGCGGGACGACGGGCCGCGCCGCAAGGGCCGGTTATTTGTAATCTTTGAGTATTTCGTAAAGCTCTTCCACTGTATCTTCGAAAGTAAAGCGGTCGTTTACGGACTGTTTCAAGTAATCGCACATATCCGGGTACAGCGCCTTCGCCTTATCTATCTGCGGGTTGGATCCGTCAACGTAAGCACCTATATTTATTAGCTCCTGCGCGTCGTTATAAACCGCGAGATTGCTTTTAAAAATATTGGCGAATTTCTGGTGGCGCTTGTCGGTGATTTCGGTCATGAGCCTCGAAATGGAATCCAGCACTGAAATAGCGGGATAATGGTTCTGGGCGGCTAGTTTTCTTGTGAGCATAACGTGGCCGTCGAGAATACCTCTCACGGTGTCCGAAATAGGCTCGTCGAAATCGTCGCCGTCCACGAGCACCGTGTATAATCCGGTTATGCTGCCTTTTTTCGAAGTGCCGGCGCGCTCGAGAAGTTTTGGGAGTATCGCGAAAACAGACGGGGTATAGCCTCTCTGGGCAGGAGGTTCGCCCACGGCCAGGCCGATTTCTCGCTGCGCCCTTGCGAAACGCGTAACGGAATCCATCATCAGTATGACGTCCATGCCCAGGTCGCGGAAATATTCGGCTATGGTGGTGGCGACCAGGGCGCCTTTGAGCCTGACCAGCGAAGACTGGTCGCTGGTGGCCACTACTACCACCGATCTTTTAAGTCCTTCTTCGCCGAGGTCGCGCTCGATGAATTCCTTGACTTCGCGGCCTCGTTCGCCTATAAGCGCTATAACGTTGATACCCGCGCTGGTGTTGCGCGCTATCATGCCCAGCAGCGTGGATTTTCCTACGCCGGAGCCGGCGAATATGCCGACGCGCTGGCCTTTGCCTATGGTTATAAGGCCGTCGATGCACTTGACGCCCGTTACGAGCGGCTTTGAAATTCTCGGCCTCGCAAGAGGATTCGGCGGCTGATTGAAAGTTGAATAAAAATTTTCCGGATTGTTTATCGGCGGATGATTGTCCAGAGGGCGGCCGAGGCCGTCGATTATCCTGCCCAGCAGGCGCCTGTCCACGCCGACTTTGAGCGGCGCGCCGGTGGCGACCACTTCTGAGCCGGGCGCGATTCCGGTAGGCTCGGACAGCGGCATAAGCTGGACCTTGCTCTCCTTGAAACCGACCACTTCGGCGGCTATAGGAGGCAAGTTGTGACCGCGCGGTTTTATCATGCATATCTCGCCCAGGCAAACGTTAGGGCCGAGAGACTCTATGATGAGCCCAACGAGCTGCGTGACGCGCCCGTTTAATTTGATAGGGTCTATCTTTTCGAGTATCTGATAATATTTATTGAAATTAAATTCCATAAGCTTTCAATGTCTTTTCGCAAAACGCGGCGATAAAATTCATAAAGCGTTTAAAAAGCCTCTTCGGCAACGCCATGCCTTGTTTTATGCGCGTTTCGTCGCTTCCTGTTCTTCTTCTTCCTGCCGGAGAGCTTCTTCAAGCATCTTTTCGACTTCGAGCATCTGGCTGGATATGGTGGCGTCGATATTGCCCATATTTGTGGATATAATGCACCCGCCCGGCAATATGTTGTTGTCTTCGATTATTTTAACTTTAGAATCCACCGGGAGCGATTTTAAGATGTCTTCTTTTTTTTGGGTGAAAGCGGCGATGTCTTTCAAATTCATGTAAATGTTAAGCGTGTCCCTGTCCACTATTTTAGATATGGCTTCGTTCACCGAATAATATATAACGTCGCGGTTGAGAAGCACTTCGCACTTGGTTATTTTTTTGGAAATCGCCATGGCAAGTTCGACTATCTGCTGCTCGGCTTTTTTGATAATTTCGTCTTTTTCCTTCAGCGCTTCCTTGAGAACCTGCTCGATGCCTTCCAGTATGGATTTCGCGCGCTCGGCGGCCTCAGCGCGGCCTTCGGCGTAGCCTTTGTCGAATGCTTCGCGGCGCGTGTCTTCTTTTATCTCTTCGCATATCTTATGAGTTTTTTCGAGCTCGTTTTTCTTGTATTGCTCCACGCTGTGGCGGATATTGGCTTCATGCACCTTGGCGTTTTTTATTATGTTTTCCGCCTGCAGGTTCAGATTTTTTATTTCTTCGTTAAGGCGGTCTATGTCCTGCTGGAGCTTGACGAGCACGTTCGAAGTTTCGATCTTTTCGAGCGATTTCGAGGAATCGATAATTATCGGCCGGTCATCAAAATTAAAGTTTTTGACGATACTACACAATTGTTTCCTCAGCTCCTCCGCGGGTTATGACTATTTCGCCGGAATCTTCGAGGCGCCTTATGGCGTTGACTATCTTCTGCTGGGCGTCTTCGACGTCGCGCAACCTTACCGGCCCGAGCAGGTCTATATCTTCGGCGAGCATCTGTCCCGCGCGCTTGGACATATTCTTCATGAACTTTTCCTTGACTTCGTCGGTCGAGCCCTTGAGCGCGAGGGCTAGGTCCTTGATTTCGATTTCGCGTATGATGCGCTGTATGCCGCGGTCGTCGATGAGTATGACGTCTTCGAAGAGGAACATTTTCTTTTTGATCTCTTCCGCGAGCTCCGTGGCCATGGTTTCGAGCGTTTCGACGATCTGTTTTTCGGTGCTCCTGTCGACTAAGTTCAATATAGCGACTGCCGTGTCTATGCCGCCGACGGTCGCGCTTCCCTCGTCGATGACAAGCGAGAGTTTCTTTTCTAATATCGATTCGACTTCGCGGACCGTTTCAGGCGAAGTGCGCTCCATAAGCGCGATTCTTTTTACTACCTCGGGCTGTATTTCGGGCGAAAGCAGCTTTAATATCGAAGCCGCCTTGTCGGCCTGCAGGTATCCCATGATCATGGCGATGGTCTGCGGATGCTCGTTCTGGATAAGGTTGAACAGCTGCACCGGGTCCGCCGTTCTGGCCGTGCTGAAAGGCCTTACGTACTGCGAAGAAGTGAGGCGCGCGAGCGCTTCTTTCGCCCTGGCGTCGCCGAGAGCGGCATTGAGTATTTCTTCGGCCGCCCTTATACCGCCGGTAGCCACGAACTGGTTGGCCCTTATCATTTCAAAAAACTCCAGCACGATTTCGTCCACGACCTCTTTATCGACATTCTGCAGCCTGGATATCTCCAGCGTAATGGCGTCTATTTGTTCTTCGGGCAGCCCCTGCAGGAGCTTGCCGGAATATTCCGGGCCCAAAAATACCGCCAGTACCGCGGCCTTCTGCCGCCCCGTAAGAAGCCTTGATTTATCGCTCATTTATCTCTCACCGTCGTTTTAAATTTTTTATTCAGCCGTCAGCCAGATTTGCAGTAAAGTGGCCGCGTCTTTCGGAGACTTATTAATGAAATCCTTGATAAGATCGACTTTTTGTACGCGCTCCCTCGCTTCAAGCGGCAGAACTTCCTCCGTGGAAGCCTCTTTCTTGATTTCGATAGGCTTGAAATGAGTGATGATAAGTTCTTTGTTCTTCCAGACGAACCACAGGACGAAGAAAATTCCGCCCGTAGGTATTATGACCAGCAGAAGCTGGAAGAACATATCCTGCAGTTTATCCTGCTGAGCCTGTTTTTCCTGTACTTTTATGTCTTCGCGGTTGAACGGGTATTTTTCTACCACAACGGTATCGCCGCGCTGTTTGACTATTCCCGCGGCCGATACTATGGCGTTTTCTATTTTCGTTCGCTGTTCGTTGGTGAGTATGTCGTCGACCACTACCGAAACGTTGAGCCTTTTAACGTCGCCTACGGCGTAAACTATCTTTTCCTGCTTCTTGCTCAGGTCGTAGTTCTTCTTGACCGCCTTGCTTACGTATTCGTCCTGCTCGTTTTTAGAATCGGGATAGGTGGGGATATTGGACTGCGTGCCCGGGACTCCTACGGGCTTTTTGCCCTTGCCCTTGAAGGTTTCCTCGTTTAATTCCTCGGAAATTACCACGCCGCCTTCTTCGCCTTTAATCGGCGGGGCGAGAGATTCGTCGAAAACTTCCCTCTTATCGAAATTGAGCTCCGCGTGGACGGTAACTACCGAACGCCCTCCGCCGAGAATCCTGTCGAGCATTTCCTGGAGTTTTATCTCTTTTTCTTCGATATATTTTTTCTGAAGTGTGTACTGATCGGCGGCATAATTTTCCTCTTTTTTATTGGAGCGCAGGCGCTTGGACACGTCCACGAAATTCTGGTCTATAATGCTGACGTTGTCCTCGTCGATGCCGGTGGCGTTGGCCACGAGGTTTCTGATTCCGATTATCTGGTCGTCCTCGATTTTCTTGCCGGCCTTAAGCGCTACAAAAACCGTAGCCTTGTCCTGCTTCTGGTCTTCTTTGAAAGTGCGCTCCGGCGCGTAAAAAATATGAAGACGCGCGCTGGATATGATTTTTGAAGATCTTTTGATGGTAGTTTCTATTTCGGCCTGAAGGCCCCTTAAAATATTGAGGTCTTCTATTTTACGCGAATTTGAAAACGCGTTGGACGATTTACCGAAAATATCTTCGTAGCCCTTGCTTCTATCGGGCAAAACGTTATCCTTGGCCAGCTTGAGAAGTATTACCTCTTTTTCGGCCGGCGAAACCATTATAGTGGCGCCATTATCGGCAATTTTATATTTGTAGTTTCCTTCTTCTATTTTTTCTTTTATATTGGCGGCGGTTTCGAGATCGAGGTTCCGGTAAAGCACTACATAATCGCCGCCGCTGAAAAAGAAAGCGAAGGCTATGACGCCGGCGAAAGCGACGAAAGCCACGGAAATAATTACGGCCTTCTGCCATCCGGCAAGATTTTTGAATTGTTCATAAAGCATTTTAAGATAATTCATGCGTCAATCCTATACCTGCATTCTCATTACTTCTTTATAGCCTTCGATCAACTTGTTGCGGACCTCGATAGCCATATTCAGTCCTATTTTTGATTTTTCCATGGCTATCATTATGTCGTGGACGTTTTCGAGCCGGCCGGTGACCAGGGAATTGACTTTTTTGCCGGAATTTTCTTCCAGCGCGCTCAAATCGTTGATAGCTTTTTTCAGCGCATCGGAAAAATCGCCTATCATATCGCCGCTTTTATTAGCAGAAGCAGGCATAGAAGCGTTCTGGTTGGCGGGCTTAAAAGAGTTTACGATCGGTTTTAATGGCGTAAAATTCATCGATCCTATTTTCATTTTTAATAATTCTCCGTAAATTTATATTTTACTTAAATTTTCCCTGTTATGAAGGACGCCGCTTAAGACTTGGCGCCGATTTCCAGCGCGCGCAATATCATGTTTTTGGCCGAATTCATGGCGGTGACGTTGGCCTCGTAAGCGCGGGAGCATGTGATCATATCCACCATCTCGCGGACCACGTTGACGTTCGGATATGAAACATAGCCTTCGGAATTAGCGTCAGGATGGGCCGGATCGTAAACCATTCTCGGCGCGGAATCATCTTCGGTTATTCCGACTACCGAAACTCCGGCCGGTATGGAATTGTTAACATTTTTCGAGGAAAAAAATTTGCTGTTGTTGTCTCTGAGGGAAAAAACAGGCATCTGGCGCCTGTACGGCCCGCCGTTTTCGGTGCGGGTGACGTTTGCGTTGGCTATATTATTGGATATTACGTCCATTCTTACGCGCTCGGCGGTAAGGCCTGAACTGGATATATCGATGGACTTCAAAAAACCGCTCATATTTTATTTATTAAACCCTCCCCGCGCGAGTTATAGCAAGATTGATCTTGGTGAGCTCGTTATCTAGAACCGAAGCCAGCGTGCGATATTGAATGGTGTTTTTGGACAGGTTGGCCATTTCTTCGTCCACATCGACGTTATTGCCGTCGTTTCTCATCGACTGGTCTTTTACCGTTATAAGTTTCGGCTTCGCCTCAGAGGCCGACCCGGCCCCGATGGTAAGGTGTCTGGAATTCGTCTTGCGCCCCTTGAAACTCTGGCTGTCGAGGGCCTTCGCGAGTTCGTCCTCGAAAGTGACTTCCTGTTTTTTATAGTTGGGCGTATTGACGTTGGATATGTTATTTGAAATAGCTTCGTGGCGCATCATCGAAACGTCCATGGACTGTTTTATATATGCCAGTTTAGGGTTTGAAAACAAAAAATCTCTTATCATCCGTTACCGCCTTTTTGAATGGTTTTTCGCCTGCCGAAAAGAACCGGCCCCGCGGCGCAATCGTTTACAGAAAATATTTATTGAGGTCCTTTGATTTTACTATGTCTCCCAGATGATCGCGGACGTAATCGCCGTCTATGGAAACCCTGGTTATATCAGGCGACGGCACCGCGAACAAAAGGCTTTCGAGTATTTTTTCGCACACCGTGTACAAGCGCCTCGCGCCTATATTTTCAAGCGTGGCGTTGAGTTCGAAAGCAATGCGCGATATTTCGGTTATCGCGGATTCCTCGAAATGAAGCTCCACTTTTTCGGAAGCCAGAAGAGCCTGATACTGTTTTATCAGGCTGTTTTTAGGTTCGCCGAGTATCCTCATGAAATCTTCACGGGTGAGGCTCTTAAGTTCTACGCGAATAGGAAACCGCCCCTGCAGCTCGGGAATAAGGTCGGAAGGCTTTGAAACGTGGAACGCTCCGGCCGCTATGAACAATATATGGTCCGTTTTTACCTGGCCGTATTTGGTGTTGACGCTGGTGCCTTCGAGAATAGGCAAAATATCGCGCTGCACGCCTTCGCGCGATACGTCGGGGCCGTGCGTCTCTTTTACGCCGGCTATTTTATCTATTTCGTCGATAAAGACCATGCCGTTGTTTTCCACGCGGAAAAGCGCTTCTTTGGTTATCGCGTCCATATCGATGAGCCTGTTTATCTCTTCGGCGTATAAAAGCGTCCTGGCGTCGGCGACGCTGACCGTTTTCTTTTTTTTGCGGTCCGGAAAGATGCCCCCGAGCATGCTGCCCATATTAAGGCCCATCTCTTCGAGGCCCTGGTTCGAAAAAACTTCCACCAGCGGCATCTGGTTTTCTTTTATCTCGATTTCTATCATTTTTGATTCGAGTTTTCCTTCGTCGAGCATTTTCTTGAGTTTGTCGTACGCGGACTGGCCGTTTTCGGAAGGCTGTTCGTTTTCTACGCCCGGCTGGCTTTCTGCGGCGCCGGAATCGAACGATGCTTCAAAACCGCTTACCCCGGCGGATTTTGCTACCGCCTGAAAAATATTGGCTATAGGGTTGAATTTTTGCTGCGAAGCCCCGGCGTCCCTCGGGAGAAGGGCTTCTAATATGCGCCTGTTTACGTTTGTTTTAGCTTTTTCATCGAACCTTCTGGTGTGCTCTTTTTTTACCATGTTGATCGAAAAATCGACCAGGTCGCGGATCATCGATTCGACGTCGCGCCCCACATAGCCCACTTCGGTGTATTTAGACGCTTCCACCTTGACGAAAGGCGCGTTGACAAGCTTCGCCAGCCTGCGGGCTATTTCGGTCTTGCCTACGCCGGTCGGGCCTATCATTATTATGTTTTTGGGCATTATTTCCTCGCGCATATCGCCTTTTACGTTCATGCGGCGGAAACGGTTGCGCACGGCTATGGCGACCGCTTTTTTAGCGTCGTTCTGCCCTATTATATACCTGTCTAAATAGCTCACCACTTCACGCGGCGTAAGAGCTGATTCTTCCAATTTAATCTCCTATCGGTTATTTTCGAGCACTTCGAGCGTGACGCTGGAATTGGTGAAAACGCATATTCTCGAAGCTATTTCAAGCGATTTCACCGCTATTTCGGCGGCGCCCAGTTCGCTGTTTTCCAGAAGCGCGAGAGCGCTGGAATACGCCATCACGGAACCCGAGCCTATGGCTATCGCGTCGTAATCGGGCTCCACTATGTCCCCCGCGCCGTTTATAAGGTAAACGCCCGATAAATCGGCCACCAGAAGCATCGCCTCGAGGCGCCTTAAAAACTTGTCCTGGCGCCATTCCCTGGCCAGCTCGTAAGCCGCGCGGGAAAGCGACCCCATATATTGCTCGAGCTTTTTTTCGAACATCTCGAAAAGCGTGAAAGCGTCGCTCGACGCCCCGGCGAAACCCGCCAGCACTTTTCCTTCGTACATTCTGCGGACCTTTTTGGCCTTGGCCTTGAGCACGGTATTGTTGAAAGTCACCTGCCCGTCGCCGGCCATAGCCACGATGCCGCCCCGCCTTACCGCTATTACGGTCGTGGAATGGAAAACTCCTCCGCCCCTTGCCGAATCGTTAAAATTGCCGTTCACCCGAAAACCTCTCTGCTTTTTTAAGCGCGCGGATGCGCTTTATTGTAAACCATTTTGAGCCTCTCCTGCGTGAGATGAGTGTATATCTGCGTCGTGGAAAGGCTCTTGTGCCCGAGCAGTTCCTGCACCTGCCTTATGTCAGCCCCGTTTTCAAGAAGATGGGTGGCGAAGCTGTGGCGCAAAACATGCGGGCTCACTTTTTTCTGAAAGCTCAATTTGTCGAAATATTCGTTGATGATCCTGCGTACGCTCCGGTCCGAAAGCGGTTCGCCCGAAGGGTTTAAAAAGATATGCTCCGAGCCCGGATGGTTAACGCCGTTCTGCTCGATGAGCCTTAGCACATAGCCGAAAGCGATGTCGCCGACCGGCACCTGCCTGTCTTTGGAACCTTTTCCCGTAAAAGTTATGGTTTTTCCGTAAAAATCAAAATTGGATTTTTTTAAATTGCACGCTTCCGAAATGCGGAGCCCGGAAGAATAAATGAGCTCGAAAATAGCCCTGTCGCGGAGCGATTCGTAACTATCGCACGGGATGCTTTCTAAAAATTCCTTTACCTGATGGTAATATAAAAATTTAGGAAGCGTCTTTTCGGTTTTCTGCCTTGAGATATTGTCGAAAGGGTTGGCGTCTATATAGTCGTTTTTCAAAAAATACTCGAACATGGAAGAAAGCGATGAAAGCTTGCGATTGATGGTGGTTTTCTTTTTGTTCTGCTTGCTTTTATCTGAAACGTAGCGCCTTATTAAAAAAGTATCGATTTTATGGAAGTTTTTAGAAAAATTTTCTCTTGATATGCCGTAGTTGAGCGAAGTGAAGTTTAAAAAATCCGTAATGTCTTCGCAATAAGACTTTTGCGTGTTCTGTGAAAGGTTTAGCACAGAAGATATATAAATCAAATACTCATCGATAACGTTCATAAAATGTACACCGCAATACTTTAAAGCCAATGTTAAAGTCAGCTCCGCAAGCGCGCGCCCGTAATAATTAAAAAATTATTAAAAAAGGAACGACCTTAAAATTAATTCTACCATATTAATTTATATTTGACAATATGTAAACTAAAAAAAACGCTTTTTTTTTAGTATTTTTTTAACATATCCGCCAGAATCGATATTTGTTCATTTGATATTTGATGAAAAGTATCTTTGGGATAGGATTTTGTATCGACGAGCCCGAAATTGGAATTCATGGGAACGAATTTTTTTCTTGCAACGGCGCTCGATGTGAGATATTTAATGAGCGAGCCGATCATGGTGCGTTCATAATGTATATTTTCTAAAACAGACCGGCGTCGGCCGGTTTTAATGGAATCGATAATATTTAGCGCGGCGAGCTTTCCGCCCGCTACGGCCTCGCAATAGCCTTCAGAGCCGAGAAGCTGGCCCGCGATGAATATATCCGGATCGGATTTGAGGCTGAGATTGAAATTTACGAGCCCGGGCGAATACATATAATAATTTTTATGTATCACTCCGTAGCGAAGTATTTTGACTTTTTCGAGGCCGGGAATCACTGAAAGTACACGCGCCTGCTCCCCGAACGTCATTTTTGTCTGAAAGCCGACTATATTGAAGGCCGAATTGAGGTTGTCTTCACGCCTGAGCTGAATGACAGCGTACGGCATTTTGCCGGTGCGCGGATCTTCGAAGCCCTTCGGTTTCATAGGCCCGAAACGGAGCGTATGCTCCCCGCGCCTTGCGAGTTCTTCTATGGGCATGCAGCTTTCGAAAAAAATCTCCTTCTCGTTGTCGCGAGGCGGAACCGTCCTGGCCGCGATAAGCTCGCGGTAAAAAGCGAAATATTCGTCTTTATTCAAAGCTATGTTCAGATAATCGTCCGCGCCCCTCGAATACCTGTTCTTCCAGAACGCGCGGGTCATATCTACCGAATCTGCCTCTACGATGGGCGAAACGGCGTCGTAAAAATATAAATTATCGCTGAATTTATCGGAAAGCGAGGAAAAAAAAGCGTCGGTCGTAAGCGGCCCGCTGGCGATTATAACTTTATCGCCAGGCTCGAATTCGCTCAAAGATTTTACTTCGCGCCTCACCAGATTGATATTATTTTCGCCGCGGACTTTATCTTCTATTATCGCGCTGAACTTCGCCCTGTCGACGCAAAGCGCCTGCCCGCCCGGTACCGAGGATTGCCGGGCGGCTTCTATCACGTGAGACCCGAGGGCCGCGAGCTCCGACTTTAAAATTCCCGGAGCGCTTTCGGGCTTGACCGACCCCAGAGAGTTGGAGCAAACGAGCTCACAAAGGCCCCCCGTTTTAAAAACTTCGGGCATTTTTTCAGGCCGCGCCTCGAAAAGGTTCACTTTAAACCCTTCGCAACCCAGAGTGAGAGCGGCCTCTACGCCGCTGAGCCCGCCGCCGATTATATTTACTGGTTTCATATCTTATCTTTTCTATTCCCCGTCTTTAACGGCGGGTTCGTTTTCGTTCGGCATATCGCGCTTATATCCGCATTCCTTGTTGGAGCAGTTTATCTTATTGCCCTTTTTGGAAACTTTTACCACAGTATGGGCTCCGCAGTCGGGGCAAAGCTCGCCGCTGGGGCGGTCCCACGAAACGAAATCGCATTTCGGATACTCGGTGCATGAATAAAATATGCGGCCGCGCTTGGATTTTTTTACTGCCACTTTGCCTTCGCAGCCCGGTTTCGGGCAGGGAACGCCGATGTCTTTCTGTATGGGCTTAGCGTTTTTGCATTTTGGATAGCCGGAGCAGGCTATGAACTGCCCGAACTTTCCGCTCTTTAAAACCATGTCGGAACCGCATTTTTCGCACTTGCCCATGGCTTCCGCGTTGGATTGCTTCACTTCGGTCTGCGCTTCGAGGTTCTGCTTTTCAAACTCGGCGAGCCTGTCTTTGAGAAGAAGAGTTTTAACCGCGTCGGCCTTGAACATTCCTGAATTGAAGACCACGAAATCCTGGGGTATATTTTTAGTGTTTTTGCAGTAAGGGAATTTGGGGCACGCCAGGAATTTGCCGCGCGATGAAAACAGCAGCACCATAGGATTTTTGCACTTGTCGCAGATAACGTCTGTCTGCATATTCATCTTTTTGATATTGCCGTCGGCGAAAGTAAGCTTTTCGTGGAACGGGGAATAGAACGCGGCGAGAACGTTGCGCCAGTCTTTTTTTCCGTCTTCTATGCCGTCGAGCTCTTCTTCCATTTTAGCCGTGAACTCGACGTTTATAAGGTCGGTGAAGTAGGATTCGAGCAGCGCCGATGTGGCCATGCCTATATCGGTGGCGAAAAATTTCTTTTCTTTTATCTCGACGTAATTACGGTCCAGGATGGTTTTAACGATCGTAGCGTAAGTGGACGGGCGGCCTATCTTAAGTTCTTCGAGCGATTTAATAAGCGATGCGGTGGTGTAGCGGGGCGGCTCCTTCGTAAACTTCTGAAGGGGCGTTATTTCTTTAACCGCTAGAGGCTCTTTTTCAGCGAGTCTCGGCAGCCTGCCTCCCACGATGGCCTCTTCGTCGCCTTCAGGTTCGTTTTCCACTTCTTTTTCTTCGGCGTTCTGGGCTTCCACGTCGTATAATGCGAGAAAACCTGAGAATTTGAGGGTTTCCCCGACGCTTTTAAATACGGCCCTGTCGGAGCCGATCTCTACCGTAACGCTATCGAAAACAGCGTCGGCCGTCTGAGAAGCCACGAAGCGCTTCCAGATCATGTTATAAAGCCTGTATTCGTCGGCCGTAAGATGTTTTTTCAGTTTTTCCGGGGTATTATTTACCTCGGCGGGCCTTATGGCTTCATGGGCGTCCTGCGCCTGAGATTTGGTTTTATAGATTCTGTCGGCCGGCGGAAGGTATTCTTCGCCGTATTTGGCTTTTATAAACCCTCTGGCTTCGGCTATGGCCTCTGGAACAACCCTGTACGAATCGGTACGCATGTAGGTTATCAAACCGACGGTATTGCCCTTTTCGATCTCTATGCCTTCGTATAATTTCTGGGCCACCTTCATGGTTTTGGAAGGCGGAAAATTCAGCACGCGCGAAGCTTCCTGCTGAAGCGTGGAAGTGATGAAAGGACCCGAAGGCTTTTTGCGTTTTTCTTTATTTACGACCTTTGCCACGTCGTATTTTTGCTCTTCGCACGCCTTGAGTATTTTTGCTGCTTCTTCGCCGTTTTTTATCTTGGGGGCTTTTTTATCGAACTTGAAAAGTCTCGCTTTAAAAGTTTCGCCCTGCGGTTTCTGAAAAACTGCGTCCACCAGCCAGTATTCTTCTTTGACGAATCTGGCGATCTCTTCTTCGCGCTTGCATACCAGAAGCACTGCCACCGACTGGACGCGTCCGGCCGAAAGGCCCTTCTGGAGTTTGCGCCATAAAAGAGGCGAAAGCTCGTACCCGACGAGCCTGTCGAGTACGCGGCGGCCCTGCTGCGCATTGACTTTATTCATGTCTATGGGTTTGGGATTTTCGAGCGCTTCCAGCACCACTTTAGGCGTGATCGCGTTAAAAGTTATGCGCATGCTGGCATTTACGTCGAGCTTTAGGGCCCTGGCCAGGTGCCACGATATGGCCTCCCCTTCGCGGTCCGGGTCGGGCGCCAGGTAAACCCGGTCGCATCTGGCCACTTCTTTCTGAAGTTCCTCTATGACTTTGTCTTTTTTAGGTATAACTTCGTATTTGGGCTCGAAATTATTTTTAACGTCAACGCCGAGATCGCGCTCGGGAAGATCTATAACGTGTCCCATAGAGGCTTTCACTTCAAAATTTCCGCCGAGTATTTTTTTAATGGTTTTGATTTTTCCGGGCGACTCGACTATTATCAGGCTTCTTAAATTATCTTTCTCTTTAACCACTATTGCCCCCAAATTATTTATTCTTATTTTTATGCCGGTCCGTAAATATTACTGGATATAACGCACTTTGAATTCTATGGCGTCTTCCGCGCCTTCCCTGGCGGAAATGTCCACCGTGCGGAATCCGATCATTATGTTATTGATTTCTTCTATAGAAGCGTCTTCGACAAGGTAAGCCGAAAGCGTTTCCAGCACCGACTCGATTTCCTCGTGCGAAATGGCTTTGCCGGCCAGCAGCTCGGTAAGATAGCCCCGCGCTTCGAACGACAGAAGCCGTTCTTCGGCCATCGTAAAAAAACGGAAGCTTTTATCGGACGGCTCTTTAATCGGCTTCGCGCCGGAAGCCGGCTGGCTTAAAACGTGCGACTCGCCGAAATACCATTCCAGCGCGGCGTCGATTTCGCTGAGCAAAAAGCCTTCCTTTATAAGCTCGGTCCTGGATTTTTTAAAGTCGCTGCCGTTTTCTTTCATGAGCTTTAAAAATTTTAAAAATATCTGCACTAGCTTGTTCATTTGTTTATACGATACCTCTTTCCGTCATGTTCGATAATCAAGCCTTTTAACTCAAGGCCGCTTATCGCCGCGAGCACCCTGCCGGCTCCCAGGCCTTCAGAGTTTTCGGCGATGAGTTCGAGCGCGGGCGGCTCCGAATTTTTAACGCACAACCGCTCGATCGAATCGAAAACCTTTTTTTCGTCTTCGCTTAAAGCGCCTGCCCGCGAGCCGTCAAATTCAAGCGGGGCAGTGGCGTCGGCCTTTTTATCTTTTTTAAATGCCCTGGTTTCGCTTTGGTCGAGCCGCGATTTTTTAATTTTTTCAGGGCATATGTCATTTAATATATCGGCGCTATTCAGCGCAAGCTTTGCATAGTTTTTTCTAATTAATTCATGGCAGCCCTTTAAATCGGGCCTGAAATCGTCTCCGGTTATCGCAAAGACTTCGCGCGACTGCTCGAACGCGCATTTGGCGCTTATAAGCGCCCCGGACTGAAAACCGGCGCCGCAAACGAGCGTCGCCTTTGAAATGCCTGTTATTATACGGTTGCGCGCTACGAACGAATAATTTTTAGCGCCCTCGCCCGGCAGCTGCTCCGACAATACAGCTCCAGAAAGAAGGATATCGCCGTAAAGCTTGCGGTTGGCGGCCGGATATACGATATCCAGGCCGGTGGCGACGACGGCGTACGTGACGCCCCCGCTTTTGATGGCCGCGGCGTGGGCGCAAGCGTCTATGCCCATGGCCATGCCCGAAGCGATTACATAACCGGCGCCGGCTATGCCTTCGGTAATTTTTTCGCAAAGCGCGAGAGAGTAATTTGAAGGCTCGCGCGTTCCGACGACCGCGAAATTTTCGCTTTTAGCGTCGAACTTCGCCCCTGCCATAAATAAAACTATAGGCGCGTTGCTTATGTGCCTGAGAGCTTCCGGATAGCCTTCGTCGAAAATAGTAAGGACCTGTGCCCTGACCTGCTGTCCGTATTCGCGAGATAATTTTTCACCGAACTCGATATATCTTTCGATGGCCTTTTCGGCCGCTTCGCGCCGGCGCGAGTCTGCGGCCGCCCCGCGCGACTTCGTTATAAAACTTTCGAGCGCTTCCGTGTCGCAATCTTCGTCCGGCGCTTTTTTAAAATTGCCCGACACGATATCGGACGCGCATGAAAAATATTCGTTCATCAATTGCCAGCCGATTTTCGGGCCCAGCGACAATCCGCCCGCCGCTATCAAAAAGCAATCGTATATGCGCCTGTCTGTCGAATTCAAATCCCGCTCCATGATCTTTGCTTTCGCATCGGCCGCAGCCCTTATCCGCCCGCGAAAGCGTATAATTTTAAAACAGCTGTTAATTAAATATTTTAAAGTTCCGGTTTCTTGTTGAAGGCGCGGCTCACTTTTATGAGCCAGAACCTTACGTTTTCGTTTTCTTCGGTTTCAAGGACTTTCTGCAGCTGGTCCTTTATGGCCGGCCCCATTTCCATCATCGCTTTAGCTATGGGCTCGCGCCTGTCGATGGGGGCTCCCATAAGCGCGTCATAGAGTATGCCGAAAGCTTCGGCTCCGCAATAGCCGAGCGCCCTTGAAATTATCGATTTGGTCTTTTCGTCGGCCCTGGCGAGCATTCCAACCAGCGCTTCGGCCTCGCCGAGCTTGCCGAGCGAAATGATGGCGTATTCGCGCACCCAGTCGTTACCGTCGGAAAGCGACGCTTTAAGCTGGGGAATAGCGCTTTTATCGCCCATGAAGCCGAGCGCATAAGCGCAGTTATAGCGCATTTCATTGTTTCCCATTTTAAGGTTTTCGAGAAGGAAGCCGAACGCGGCGTCCTTTATGTTTTGAAGCACCGTTATTATCCCCGCGCGGACTTCTTCTTTAGGGTCTCCAAGCGCGGTAACCAATTCCGCCACGAAATTATGGCCGTATGTGATCATGAGGTTTATGGAGTTTTCGCGCACGAAAAAATTTTCGTCCGCGAGCCATTTTAAAAGCCTCGACATTATTACGGGATTCATATATTCGGACGCCGCCGAAGCCAGCGAAAGCTTAAGGCTGTTGGTGATAGCCACCTGGCCCTGCTTGACCTCTTCGGGATTTTTCATATAAATCAATATATGCTCGCTGTAAGAGTCGAAATCGGAGCATAGCGCTTTTATAAGCCAGTGTATCTGGTTTTCCGAAAGCTGCGGCTCCGTGCCTTTCTGCATGGACGATATGGTAAATTCGCTCAGCTTTTTGATGATTATATAGCTCGCATGCTTAAGATTGTGAATCAAAAATTTGCAGGCGCTTTCGCACACGTAATAATCCGAATCGTTGAGCGAGTCTATGATTTTTTTTATGGTAGCCTCGTCGGAAGCGAACCTCAGCGCGTATGGCGCATGCCTTCTAAGCGAAAGCGTGGGCGAATCGAGACATTCCGTAAGCAGCTTATAAGCGGGCGCTCCCAGGCGGAATAAAACTTCCATGAGAATGGCCGTAATGCGGTCGTTACAGTTTTTAAACACCTTCTGCACGAGCGGGATAACCTTTTCGCCGTTTTCGACCAGAGATTCAATTATAAGCTTGTCCAGCTCGCCGTCTTCGTTTGCCAGGGCTTTTATCAGCGAGATCATTACTTTGTCGTCGTTTTTTATTTTTCCGAGCACATGAGTGGCGATAAGCTTCATTGGCGGAGTCCCGCTTTCGAGCATCTTGAGCATAAACGCCACGTTGGTGTCCTTCATGTTGCGTATTATTTTAGCTATATTCATCAAAAGGACGCTGTCGTCGATGGCAGTAGCTTTGATAAGCGGTTCCACGGCGTTTTTGCCTATATAAATAAGCGATAATTCGGCCTGCTTCTGTATGGAATAATTTTTATTCTGCAGGTATAATATCATTTTATCGATAGCTTCTTTATTGGCGTTACGGCCGAGGACCACCGCGTAAATGAAGCCCGCCTCCGATTTAGGGTTGGATTCGAACATTTTGTTTAGCGAAGCGAGCTGCTCTTCGCCTATATTGTTTGAAAAATATTCAATGGCGTTTTTTTGCGTTAATTTATTTTTACTGATCAGGTCGTCGAGTGTAAAATCGGCCATTTGGACTCCTTATCAAATTTACTTTATTTTTATATAACCTTTTACCTGCGAAGGCTTTATTTCCACCGGCACGGTCGCGCCGCTTATGGAAAGGTCCAGAAGAACGCTTCCGGTATCGAGATCGCCCGCCGGCAATTTGGAATCGAGGCTTATTGACGAGCTGTCGAGTTCGCCGAGTTTGTTCAGCGGAGCGTTTACAATTATATCCAGAAATTCCTTCTCGAGTTCCACTTCATAACCCGGCTTCATCGCGGGAGGATTTATGCGCACTTTCTGGAATTTTTGATTTTTATAAATCTGCTGAAGCGTAATGGTAATTGACACCGGCTTATTTTCGACGACATATCCGGCGTCCGCCGGCACGTGCAGATTGACGTTTTGCACCAGACCTGATTTGATGTCTGAAACGTCTACCTGTTCGGTGAGTATTTCGCTCACCCTGTCGATCGTTTTTGCCGGGCCTTTGATAAGTATCGTCTGCGGCTCGCAAAGTATGGTCGATATTTTATATCCCTGGGCGACTTTACCCGAGATCTGGGCCACTATATTGACCTGTTTTGAAGGCAGCGGCTGTATATCTACGTTTATTTCGGCGTCTTTCGGCGAGATCGTGACGTCGGCGTTTTCTCCGGTGGCGGCGAGTTCTACGATAGTTAGCGGCTGCTGTTTGAGCAGAAGGCCGGTTTCGAGATTAGCCACGTTCACTGGAAGAAGTATCTGTTTTATTCCGCCGGTAAGCTTTTGAGGGCCTCTTATTTTAGCGGTCCTGGGGTTGACCTCGCAATTTTTTATGTAATACCCCTGCTTGACGGTTCCCTGCAGTATCACGTTCACTTCGGCCGTATGCTCGTCGATAAGCACCGGCGTAATTTCCACTTCCCGCGGCTCGGTCTTGACGAGCTCCAGGCCGCGCGGCAGCACGATGTTTACGGGAATCTTATTCGCCGAATCGGATATGGCCTTTGAAACGTTAGCGGAAGCTACGAGCTTGGATTTGATCGGATAGTAGTTTTCGATTATCTCACGCCGGCCGCCCTTGATAAATATGCTGACCTTGGGCATGACGTTTTTATAAACGCAGTCGCTTCTTTTATCGGTGAGCGCGAGGTCTACCTCGAACTGCCTTTCTACGACTGGATTGACGATAATATTGACGTAAAACCACCCGATCACCGCTACGATGACGGATAATATCCTCAGCGAAAAATTTTCGAATACGAAGTATTTCATAATTACACGCGCCCGCCTATATTCTTGCCTTGAAAAGGTGCTTATTCTGGAGCGGGCTCAACATCCTTCTTAAATTGCGGCTCAACTCTTCGCCGTCGAGCTTTCTGTTGATTATGCCGTTGGCCGCGATAGATATTATTCCGGTTTCTTCCGAAACTATCACCGACACGGCGTCCGAAGTTTCCGTAATGCCTATCGCCGCGCGGTGGCGCGTTCCAAGCTCCTGCTGGAGCTTGGGATTGTCGGTAAGCGGCAATATGCATCCCGCGGCGTCTATGAAGCCGTTCGATATTATCACGGCCCCGTCGTGGAGGGGCGATTTGGGGTAAAAAATATTCTGGAGCAGCTCGGCGGAAACAATGCCTTTTATGAGCGTTCCCGATTCAAGATAGTCTTCCAGCGCCGTTTCTCTCGCTATAACCATTATCGCCCCTATTTTATCTTTTGAAAGCGTGAGAGCGGCTTTCTGTATTTCGCCGATCACTTTTTCGAGCTCTTCGTCTTTCAGATAGACCTGACCGCTAAAAAAACCTCTGCGGCCGAGTTTTTCAAGCGTTTTTCTGAACTCCGGCTGGAAAAGGATCAGTATCGCGATAAAGCCTATCGGCAGTATTCTTTCGAGCATCCATATAATGGTGTTGAGCTGTATCCACGGGGAAATTATGAGCGGCAGCAGCACGAACACAAGGCCGAGCAATATTTGCATGGCCCTGGTGCCTTTAATGAGCAGAATAAATTCGTATATTATAAAGCTCACTATTAGAATATCAATTATATCGAATATTCTTATGTCGCTTAAAAGATAGATTAACATTTACGCTACCGTTTCATCAGGCGGCCGGAAGCCGCTGTTTATTTAACGAGTTTATATTTTTTCAAGCATTCGGCCAATTTGCGCCTGTTTTGATCGGCCATTTCGCAGAGAGGCAGCCTGAATTCTTCCCTGCATAGCCCCATAAGCGCGGCCGCGGTCTTTACGGGAATCGGGTTCGACTCGACGAATAAAATCGAGTTTAATTCGAAGAGCCTGTCGTGCGTTTCCCTGGCGCTAACCGTATCTCCCGCCATATAGTCGTTCACGCATTTTTTTACCAGGCCCGGAACGATATTGGAAGTCACCGATATTACGCCGGCGCCGCCGACGGAAAGTATGGGAAGCGTGAGCCCGTCGTCGCCGGAAAGCAGCGTGAAGCCTTTTTTTGACGGCGCGCAGGCTGTTATATAAATTTCGGATATCTGAGTCAGATTAGCCGAAGCCTCTTTCACGGCCATAATATTTTCTATATGAGAGAGCTTTTCTACTGTTTCCGGCAGCATGTTGCATCCGGTGCGGCCCGGCACGTTATAAAGTATTACGCCGCAGCCTTCAGCGTGGGCGGCCGCCGTTTTATAATGCTCATAAAGGCCTTTCTGAGTGGGTTTATTGTAATAAGGCGTCACCACAAGCAGGCCGTCGGGACCGAGCTTTGCCGCATGTGACGATTTTTTTGACGCCTCGTCGGTGGAATTTGCGCCGGTGCCGATAACTATTTTAAGGCCGGATTTCAAATCTTTTCTAACTCCGGACGCGATTTCGAACATCTCTTCGACTTCGCGCTCTTTGATATTAGGCGATTCGCCAGTCGTGCCGTTTATGACAACGCCGTCGGCGCCTCCCTGGATTTGATATTTTATTAGTTCTTCGAAAGCAGCGCAATCTATTTTCTTTCCGTTGAACGGAGTTATCAAAGCGGTGTAGACGCCTTTGAACATTTTTTTATCCTCGCTTCACTTTAAATAAATGCGTAAAATCAATGCACCGGCAACCGCGTTTTAAAATAACGCAATTATCGACGTTTGACGATTTATTGAATATAAAATTAACTGATTATAAAAGATATTATCAAAAGTTTTTAAGTTTGTCAATATATTTATAACGGAGCCGATTTAATTCCTGAGAATATAAAAAGGGCCGCCTTTAAAGCGGCCCTTGAATTTTTATTTTATGTTGATTTATTTTTTATTTAACGCTTAAAATTAGAGAGCGATAGTTGAATCTACAACGGGAACGAGATTCATACCGGTGATGGTGATCGAGCCGGCGGTCGCTTTTTCGTCTTTTAAAGCTTCGAAAGTCATTTCGGCTTTACCGTTTTCATCGGTAACGGCTGATTTCATTTCTTTGCCTTCGCCGGCAGCCACTGCTACGCGTGCGTATTTAACGGCTTTGCCGCCAGCGTTGACGACTACTTCTACTTTGTCGCCGCTGCGTTTGGTTTTGAATTCTACCGCTTTAGGAACGTCGGTTCTGACTACCATCGTGCAGTCGCCGAATATGTTATACTGTTCGAAAAGCATAACGCCTGACGAATTAGGAGCGGTGCCCCATGTCTGCATGGCTTTTAATACGCCCGTGAGAGCGAGAGCGCCGAAAGAGGACTGTTTTTCGCCGGCGGTCTGGACGTTGTTGATTTCGGACTGCATATCGCAGGGAGGAACCCATTCGGCGTTAGTGGAAGAGCCGAATATCGCTGCCGCGCCGGCGGGAGCTTCAGCGGAACCCGCTTTCATCCACGCTTCGCAGAAGCAGTCGGAGCCGCCGTTGAACTGGCCGTTAACGCAGGCAACCGACCATATGACGGGGAGTTTTCTGTCGTTTTTAAGGGCGAGGGCGTCGGCGTTGCCGAAATAAGTGGTAACCCATGCGGTTTTCGAGCCGTGGCCTATGTAGTTGATGACCGAGCGGCCTTCGTTTATAGCTTCGATGAGTTTAGCTTTTGAAGCACGGGGATCGTATATCTGATCTACCACGTCGAAGTTGTATTTCATAAGCGCGTCGCGCAGCCAGTTAGCGCGTTCGTAATCGGTGGGCTGGCCTTCGGCGCTTGCGATGCCTACGGCTTTACGGTACCATTTAGCCGCGTCGCCCGTATCGGGGAACTGTTCATAGTGTATTATTTTAGCTACCTGATTTTTAACTTCGGCGGGAGTTTTAGCCGATAATCTTGAAATTATAGCATCGGGAACGTGATCGTTGCCGGCGAGTTTGGTAAAGCAGGGATCGGAAGCCGCGCGTTCTTTAACGCCGAGGAGAGTGGGTATCGATTCGGTGTCGCCAACAAGTATTATGTATGCGATTCCGGTTTTTTCGTATTCGTTTTTAATGAAAGCGTACACGTTATCGGCCGTGGTTCCGACTTCGCTCATTTTAGCGAATTTTACGCCGAAACCCTGTTTGGCTTTCCATTCTACCAGCGGAGCGGTTTCTTCGGCGAACTGATCGGCCGCGATTATTAAAACGTTGCCGAGTTCGATTCTTTCGATAACATCCGTAGGATTGAAATTGATGAACGCGGTTTTATAAATTTCGGCGAATTCATAAGGAACGGCTTTTTTAGCCGCCGCGGAACGGCCCGAGTTGAATTTAAGCTCTACTCTCATCTTTTTAGCTACCAGCATGGTTTTCTTAGCGTTATCATACTGGAAAGGATTTACGGTGAGTTCAACACCGCGGACGTCGCGCATAACGAAAGGTTCGCTCATGACGACTTTGTTGTCCATTCCGGGGAAGGTGTTTTTTGTATTGTAAAAATCGGAATATTCAAAATTTACTTCTTCAGGATTGACGTTTCTTGTGAGATGGCCTTTAGAAGGAGCCGCCGCTTTTTTCATTTTAACTTCGGCCCAGTCTTCGCCAACTATTTTAGCGCTGACTTCTTCGCCTTCTTTAAGCATTATGAAGTTTTTCATGGTAGGTATTTCAGGCATACCTTTCTGCATGTGCCTGGATGATAAATCAGTAGTTACGAATGTAGCGTCGTTTTCGCCGGCTCTTTTAGTTTCGCTGTAAAAACCGGGGACCGTAATTTCAATTATTTTAACGCTATTGTCCCTTGTAGGAACGAGTTTCATCGTAGGAGTCTTAGACGCCGCGCCTTTGGTTAAAGCGACCCATTCGGGCGCCGCGAAAGCCGGAGAGATAAGACTGAAAACCATAACCGAGATAAACGCCAATACTAAATACTTCTTCATTACTACCTCCATATTTTTTTGATAAATTAATTATACCATAAATCTTTCCTTAGTCAAGTAATAATTAAAAAAATTATCTTTTGACTTTAATCTTTAATCTATGGTATAGTAATTTACATAATGTTAAAAAAAAATAAGTTTTTATTTTTATTTTTAATTTCTTTTGCTATAATTTTATCCGTAGTAATCGAGGCGCGTTTAAATCCTGCCCTGGCTATGAAGGGGAATTATCCTTCAAACCTTTTCAGGGCGTTGCAAATCCAGAATACCACGGCCGAAAATTATCTTCTTTCAAACGTCCGCTGCGGCATAGATAACGCAGAGCTTTACATGAAAAACCCTTCGAGCCTGAAGCCTTCGTGGAAGCAGCTTCACGTAAACGCGGACGCCCTTGAAGACGTTTATCTAATAATCGAGCCGCTTGCCTGTTACGAGTTTTTAAGGAGCATTTGCACTCATAACTGCCTGTGGTTCGAGTTCAAGCAGGACGCGCCCGCCGAAAGCGGCGACGGTTATAAAACGTTCGGTCTCGTATGTTCGGGCCAGATGATTTACAAGAGCAAAAACAACGAGTTTTTTTTATTTCAATTTATGTCTAAAGAAGATTATTTCAGGCTCGCTTACTGCACAGGGCGAAGACTCATGCTTTATAAGCTCGATCTGAGCGAAAAGCAGAAAAAAGCTTTGTTTTTAAACGCCATAAATATCGCCAGCACCCGCGCGGCCAATGAAAAATACCATCTGGTCAATAATAATTGTATAAATAATATGTTCGAACTGGTCAACACTGTTCTGCCTTCATATCAGCAATTCAACCACTGGCTGGTTCATAAGATAATCTTTAACCCTATATTCTGCGTTCCTGTCTTTAACGAGTTCATATTCAGGGTCCACGGCCTTATAAAAGAAAAACTGCCGCCGTTCGAAGCGGAATAGTAAAACAAATTAAAATAGCGGTTGTAAAAATTTGAAATGTTAGATTCATTAACTCAAAAAAATAAAAAAGACTTATTTATTTACGTTATTTTTTCGGTATTAATAAGCGTCATCTTTTCTTCGCTCGCTTATTTTTCTTATAACTCTCTCATATATTACAAAAACGATATAGCCGCTCCTTTTTATTATTCCAAAAGCGATCCGGTGAAAACATCCGCCACTTCTATAACAAGACAGCTCATATTAATAGTCATAGACGGCCTTTCTTATTCAGATTCAGAAATGCTGTCCTCTTTGAACTTATTTAAAAAGAAAGCCGTTTTTTCTAGAATAGAAATAATGCAGCCTACTTTATCGCTTACCTCATGGACCACCTTCCTTACCGGAGCGCCTCCTTATATTCACGGGTTCATATCGCCGCCCGGCGATACGATCAAATTCAAGCCCTGCGAGAACGTTCTATCCTCGGCCAGGAGCAGGTCTTTTAAAACCGCGGTTTTCGCTCACAGCGACTGGAAAAAAGCCTACGGAGACTCCGCCGACGTTTCCTACTACGCCGATTTTAAAGCTGACAATTCCAATATAATCCAGCTGGATTCACAAATAATGTCTAATGCGATGAGTAATATCCGTCACGAAAAGCCTGCTTTCGCCGTTATACATTTGCCCGGCCTCGATAAGACCTCTCACCTTTTCGGGAGGACCGGCCATGAGTTTAAAGTCCACATGCAAAAACTCGACGACATTTTAAAAACCTTTCTCGGCTCGTCTCTTATAAACGACCGCTATGTGCTCATAGTCAGCGACCACGGACACGTTCTCAAAGGCGGCCATGGCGGAGGCGAAGCCGATGTCGTAAACGCGCTTTTCATGCTTTCGGGCCCCGATGTGATAAGCGGAAATATAAAATTCATAAACATCAACCAGACCGATATCTGCCCTACGATCTGCGCGCTTCTGGGAATTCCCGTTCCGTATCTTAACACCGGTTCTTTTCTGGCCCGTATTTTTTCATTTTCCGATTATTTAAAGCTGCTTAAAATTAAAAGCGTCTTATATCAAAAATCCGAGTTCTACAAGAGCTATCTCAAATCTTCTCAAACCGAAGCCACGCGTATTTTCGACTGCGAAGCCTACATTGAAGACATAGAGAAAACGTCGGGGTCGAATTACCCGGATGCGCTCGTTAAACTCGAGGCCTACGAAAAAAAAATAGATATCGAATTTAAAAGGCTCACCGGCGATAGCAGATCGTATAAAAAGCTTTACCGTTTCTTCTATCTCGGCTTCATGCTTTCGATATTTTTATTCTTTCTGATAAAGAAATTTAAAAACCAGTACAGGCTTTTCTCGGCTCTGGCTCAGGTAATAATTTTTTACAGCATATACTACGGAATATATTTTTTTCACGGCTATAATTTTTCGATGTCCGATTTCAACAGCTTCGATTATTTCAATTCTTTCATGGATAAAAGGCGCATCGAAACGGTCTGCGCTCTGCTTCTTTCATACACCCCGCTGGTGCTCAATTATTTCCTGATGCACAAGCGTCTCTTTACATGGCTTAATTACGTGTTTTTCCCGGTTTTCATAGAGTTCAACTTTTACCTTTCGTTCACGCTCGTTACGCAGTGCGCTTATTACATCTTCCGTTTCGGGCCGGTTATAAAAAACGAACTGCCCGACATGAACGCCGCGGTAAAATATTATTTCGATATTCAAATTTTAATCGTCGCTCAAATTTTTTCCCTGCTGCTCGCCGGCGCGGCATATATGGCTCTCACGGCGGCCTCCAATAAATATTCGCGTTCAAAAACGCTGACGCCCGCGGATATGTTATAACAATATCTGGCTCTTTTTCTTTTTGTGCTGGTAAGTTAATCAGTGAATAGTGCAGAGTGGATAGTGAACAGTTAAGGCTGGGGCTCGCCCTGCGAGCTTTACATATAAAAGATTTAAAATGCCTTATTGAAATTTCCAAAAGTCCTTTAGTTCTCAGCTCTCCACTCTGAGCTCTTAACTTAATTTTAAAAATTTACCCATAAAGTATAAGAAAGAACCACATTTTAATTTACTAAAAAGGCTGGTATTAAATTGAAATCCGAATTACGCGTATCTTTAACGAAATTCATTCTTTGCGTTTTTATTATAACATGTTGTTTCTTCTTTATGGCCGCAGGCGCGCATGCCGGCGCATCGGACGACGAGTGCACGCTTATCGGGCTCGCGGGTTACAGCGCCCGAGGGGGCGGAAGCCTGGTTTTGAAAAACCGTGACCGCAACTCACGATTTGTTCAATCTCTGGATTTCGTCAAAAAAGACGGCGGTTATTTTTTTATAGGCGTCAAAAACATATCGGCAGGCGAAAAAGACCTTCTGGCTTATACGATGGGCATCAACGAAAAAGGGCTTATCTGCGTATCTTCATCGCCTCCCAATAAAATAAATTTCAATTTCCGCGGCAGGCCTTACAGCGTATATCATCCCGGGCGAATATTATCCGCCGTGGCTTCGGTGGATGAATTTATCGAAAAAGTCCTGAAAGCGGGTTTACTCGGCAGCGCCATGAACTATATCGTCGCCGACGCCAAAAAGATGTGCCTGGTAGAAGTGGTGGACGAGATGCACTACGACTATAAAATAATAATCAACGGAGCGGTATGCCAGACCAACCACTACCATCTCGAACCCATGGTTAAATATCAGGGCCTGCCTGTAAATAAAAGCTCGGCTGGCCGGCTCGGTCGCGCGAAACGGCTCGTTTCCGAAGGCAAAAAAACGCTCGGAGCTTTAGATTTGATGGCCGTATCCCGCGATCACGGAGAGCGCGGAGAATATAACGATTTCAATATATGCCGCCATCCAGATCTGGACTACGGCTCCGCAAAATTCGACGGCGGCACGATATCTTCGATGGTTCTCGTCAGCCGCGCGGGAGAGCCGCCATGCGCATATGTTTCTGTCGGGCAGCCCTGTATCGCCGGATATAAGAAGCTTCAAATAATAGATGGAAAGTGCGGCATAGATCCCGCGCTAAAATTTATGTATTCGACCGGTGCTTACAACGCATTCAGCGATTTTAAGCGCGACGCCTACTACCATTTCATAAAGCCTTTTATTTCGGCGCATTAATAATCAACGGAGAAAACGATGAAAAACGCAAACGGTTTCACGCATTTAGACGAAAACAACAAAGCTAAAATGGTTGACGTATCCGCTAAAGCCAGAACGGCCCGTTCGGCTGTCGCGCGTATAAAGGTAGTTTTCGACCGCGCCACTTTCAAAAAAATATCATGTTCCGGCGTTGAAAAAGGCGATATATTTGCGGTTTCTAAAATCGCGGCCGTCATGGCGGCGAAAAAAACGGCGGAGCTGATACCGCTCTGCCATCCTATTTTTTTAAGCTGCTGCGACGTCAAATTCGTTTTACAAAAAGAAGCCTGTTCGATACTCGTTTATACTCTCGCAAAGACATGTGAAACTACCGGCGTTGAAATGGAAGCCATAATAGCGGCCCAGGCCTCCGCTGCCGCCATATACGACATGTGCAAGGCTGTATCGAAAAAAATAAAGATAACCGACTGCGAGCTGATATATAAAAGCGGCGGCAAAAGCGGAATATTCAAAAACGATAATATTTTCGAAGAGTCCGAAAAAGACATAGGCGATTGGATAGCATAAGCCCTTTCAGTTAAGCCTTTTCAACCCCGGCGGCGTCTGGCCTTTAGAAAGTTTATATCCCTTATCTATAAGATTGATTTTTTTAGTCTTGCTCAGCAGAAACTTAGCCTGCGTCATGGCGTTGAAAAGCCTTTTAACGGCCTCTTTAGAAGCGCATTCGGGGCATTCCACTTCGCCTTCTTTAAAATCCGATCTGAGCGCGAAAACTTTTTCGAAGACTATATCGCATTTTTCACATTCAAATTCTATTAACGGCATAACTCATTCACCTTTTCTGAAACGGCGTTTTATTTTCACATGGCATTGGGCGGGCGGATAATTTTTTAGCTTTCATTCTTTCGCGCCGAACTGCATGAGAAGCTGCATTATCCTGAGCATGTTTTTGCTGTGCGCTTCGGCGAGCGGCGTCATTTCGTCGTTATTTTTGATATTCACGTTCGCGCCGTGAAGCGCGAGCAGTTTAACTATTTCCGGGTTTTCGTAAAGCACGGCGGAGTGAAGGGCCGTATCGCCGAATTCGTCCTGCAGGTTGACATCTGCGCCCATGCTTATAAGAAGTTCGATCATTTTAAGATGGCCGCCGGCGACTGCCTGCATTAGCGCGGTAACGCCGTTGACTGTTTTTATGTTGAGGTCGGCGCCTTTGAGCGCCATAAAATCTACGAGCGGGCAATTGTTGTGCAGTGCGCCGTTGTGAACGAAAGTGCGGCCTTTAGAGTCTTTCGAGTTGATATCGGCGCCGCGCGACAATAAAAGCTCGATCAATTCCTTTGAATTAGCTTTATGCAAAGGCGTTTCGCCCCTATCGTTCTTTTCGTTGACGCCGATGCCGCGCAGCATGAAAAAATCGGTAATTTCTTTTTTATTGTTTGAAACCGCCAAATGCAGGAACGTTTCGCCGTTAACGCGCTCGTGCAGCAGTTCGGGTTTCAGCCGGAAGGTATCCATCAGAAAATTAATATCGCCGTCTTTGATTTTTTCGCATACAGCATTCAAATCGCCGGTTATTTCACTCATTTCAACCCCCGGTTAAATTTTAATAAAGATATGTGGATTCAAACCGCAAGCCTTGTTTAGTCAATTTCAATTTTAGCAAAAAAAATTAAAATAGTAAAGAAATTTAAATTATTCTATTTCGGGTGTTTTTTTGCATTTTAGCAATTGATTTGGGCAGGGCGCCGGACAAGTTTTTTTCGTGGACGCGTTCTAAAAGCCTTCAGGTAAAATTTATTAGTGCATAGTGTAGAGTGGATAGTGCAGAGTTATGGCTGGGGCTCGCCCTGCGAGCTCTATATATAAATCAATACTTCGCATATCAGCTCTTAAAATTTTATTCGGCTATTATTTAAATTTTAAACAAGTTCCTTTGTGTTTTAGCTGGTAGTTTAGGGCAGGGCGCCAGACAAATTTTTTCGGGGACGCGTTCGAAAATCCCTCAGCGAAAATTTATTAGTGCATAGCGAACAGTGAATAGTAAATAGTTAAGGCTGGGGCTCGCCCTGCGAGCTCTATATATAAAATATTTAAGAATGCATTTTAAGCAGGTAGTTTGGGGCAGGGGCCAGACAAGTTTTTTCGGAGACTCGTTCAAAAATCCCTCCAGGATTTTTGCCGCTCGTGCTCGGCTCTTCTCGCCCATCCCTGGGCTCCAGAGCCTCCGCAACGCTCCTCAAAAATTTTGTCTGGCCCCTGCTACGAGCTTAAAAAAAACTTAAACAATAAATTACAACCTGAAAGCACTTTTATAGGCTTGTTTAACTCAAAAGCCTACTAAAAAACCATAATGCAGACTTACCCGCAAGCCATTATTGCTGCGCAGACGCGAGCGAAGCGCGCGTCTGCAAACGAACGAAAGGCAGTGAAGAAATTTAGGCAGTCGCCGAAAAGAGCATAGCGGAATTAAAGCTTCGGCAGAAAAGCCGGCAACCGGCAAAAATAAAGCGTCAGGCAAATTCGGGGTTGGAAGGGATTTTAAGGGAAGGGAGGGGCCGTGGCACCTCGCCTTCCCTTATCAAGAAAATATTAAATTTATTTTACCTGCGTAAAAAAAGCAATTATTAAATTTCATACTATGAGTTAATCATGAGTTAATAGTTTAAAGTGAAAAAAAAATATATATTAAATTTTAGTAATTATTAAAATTTAATATAATTAATTATTTTATGTGATATAATTAATATAGGAGCATTAAAAAAGCTTTTTAAAAATCATATCTAAAGCGGCCATAAACGAAATCGATGCATGGGACTTTAACGGGGGAGGGTAATCATATGTCAAATCAGAGCGCAACGGCCCGGGCCATGATGCTTAAGCGTTTCAACCGCACGATCGAGCTCGTTAAAAAGTATAAAAGCAAAATACCGGAGTTCGTATTCGATTCTCTTATCGCCCCGAAGCCTGATCCGTCGTTCGACGACTTCAACACTCTCATTTATAAGCTCCAGCAGATCGACGAAAGCGAAAATCGCAATCCCAACAACGTCATCAACGAACTTTTCAACCCAGAAATAGCGGATCTCAAAGCGAAAAAATTCGTGGTTTGGCAGCTGCAAAAAGCGGTCAAAGAAAAAGGCCTCGCCGAAATAATGGAGGAATTCGACCGTTTTTACAACGGGTTTGAAATGCTCAAAGTTTTGAAAGACCGGCTGGAAAAAATACAGATAGATCATCTGCACCCCAGGTTCAAAGAAATTTTAAATAAAATAGCGCGCAAAGACTGCATGCGCGTGGCGGAAACAGAAGAAGAAATTAAAGACCTCGAGATAATGGTCAGAACGGGCGAAATATTTTTATTTTACAGCGACGGCAAAGCGAAAGACGAGTGGGGCAACCCTGAGCGTTCCGACTTCAAACCTATTGCCGATATGGCAAAGCAGATGTTCATGAAAAAAATAAAGGAAGATTTTTCCTCAAAAGGCTATGTGACAAAAAAACTAGAAAAAGTGTTGACAGGCGATATCCGCAATGTAGGCAGGGCTTTCTGGGGTTTTGAAAAGATGGTGGCTAAAGTGGACAAGCTCGAAGCCAGGTTAAAGAGGCATTCAAAGAGCATGAAACCTGAAGACGCGGCAGCATTTGAAAAAATGTTAAAAGACCCGGACTGTTATTACGACGCGGTGACCAAAATGGGGCAGCTCGAAGCCAAGCTGGACCCGACCGGCGATTCGACGCTTCTGGCTTACTATAAAAGGATGATCGAAAATTATAAAAAGCAGGAGCTGGCGACCGGCGAGCTCGAAAAAATGCTTTCAAAGCCTCTGGGCGAAGCCGCAAAGCTCTTTGAAACCTACGACGATAATTTCAGAAAATATTATAGAATAGCCAACTACATGGAAAAAAACCGAGCGTTTTACTTCGACGAAAAGAAAATAGAATCGATTAATCAAAAGTTAAAAAACCCGATGCTCCGCTATGAGCTGGAAGCCGAAATCGTATCGTATGAAAAAGAGGCGATAGAATTCGCTTTTAAATGCGAACAGTCGATAGCTAAAATGGAAGAGTTAGGCTACGACGTCCCGTTTTTATACGAGCTCGTCGAAAACTACGCTAACACTATGCAGCAGATAAAAGCGGGGTTTAGCGTCTATGCGTCCAGAATTAAAAAGCTTATACATATACGTGAAAAAGCGATACCGCGATTGCGCGCCTTCAACAACAAAGAAATAGAATTCCAGATAGACAATATAAGCGATTTCGCTTATCAGATAGATAAGCTCCCCGGCACTATCGAGCAGCTTATCAAAGCCGAAGAGCAGGCAAAGCCCGGCGACCCGGAAAATTTTCTTGGCTATCAAAAAAGGCGTATGGAATTTTTAAAAGCGAAGGGCATGGCGGCCGATTCAATAATAAGGCTCACCAACTTTAATTTATACGGCTACTCCGATTTTATCAACGCCTGCGAACTTATAGAATTCAAAAAGGGCTCGCAAGAACTGGCGATGCTTCTAAAAATCCTCGGCATAACCATAATTCCGCCCGAAGTAATGTCGATTATTAACGGGGGCTCGTCGGAAGCTCTGGCCGCTTTTAAATAATAAAAAAATATATGAGAAAAAGCCCAATGATAAAACAAAGGGGCCGCCCCGTTTAATAACGGATTGGCCCCTTTGTTTTTTAGACGGGTATTTATTAAAGTATTGCTTTACTTCGTAATAACCGTACCGGTTTTTCCGTTGATAGCCTTTTCAACGAATTCGGGCGAGGTTATTATGACTTTTTCTCCGCCATTTTTTAAAAACATGATAGCCGCCTGTATTTTCGGCCCCATGGAGCCCGCGGGGAACTGGCCTTCTGCGAGGTATTTTTCGGCTTCGGCCATCGTCATTTTATCGACGGTTTTCTGGTCGGGTTTGTTGTAATTGATGCAGACTTTTTCCACGCCGGTAGTTATCATAAAAATATCGGCTTTGACTTCTGAAGCCAGAAGCGCTGAAGCGAAATCTTTGTCTATGACGGCCGCCGTGCCGGTGAGTTCGCCGTTATCGGTTTCGATAACGGGTATTCCGCCGCCGCCGACCGCTATGACGATGAAGTCTGAATCGATAAGTTTTTTGATGGCGTCGATTTCGACGATATCTTTAGGCATGGGAGAAGCCACCACGCGGCGGTATCCGCGGCCTGCGTCTTCTTTTATGTTCCAGCCTTCTTCTTTAACTTTTTTATCGGCCTCTTCTTTTGCCATAAAAGATCCGATGGGTTTGGTGGGTTTTTTGAACGCGTCGTCGTTTTTGTCAACCAGGACCTGAGTAACGACGGTGACTACGTTCTTTTTTATGCCGCGTTTTTTAAATTCGTTATGGAACGCCTGCTGTATCTGGTAGCCTATAGCGCCCTGCGTATCGGCGCCGCAGGAATCGAGAGGCACTTCGTGCAGCTCGCCGCGGGCGATTTCGGAACGCCTTAATATAAAACCCACCTGCGGGCCGTTTCCGTGTGTCATTATAACATTGTAACCGTTTTCGATCATGCCGACGACGTGACGGACGGTTTCGCAGATCGCTTTGTACTGGTCTGGAACGCTCTGATGGTCTTTATCTTTTATCAGCGAATTTCCGCCGACTGCTATGACAGCTTTTTTCATTTACTAATTCATCCTCCGTAATTATTTATTGCGCCGGCGATTGGCGGAGCCGGCATACGTTTTGTTTTTTTGTTATTCACGGCCGTTTGGCGGCCGCAAAAAGCCTTGCGCTATTTTTTCAATTCGGCGACGAGATTTTTAGGGAAAGCCGCATAAAATATAGCGGCTTTAATAAGATGATCAACAGGCACCTGATCGTCGATAGAGTGCGCGTAAATTTCGTGCGCCGGACCGAATCCGATGGTAGGGATATTGAGGCGGCCCATGGAAGCCACGCCGTTGGTGGAAAAAGTCCATTTATCGACGCGCGCTTTTTGATCGAGAGCGGTTTCAGCCGCTTTAACGGCCGCGTGGGTCAGTGGATGATTTTCGGGAAGGACCCATGTGGGGTAGTATTTTTCCTGGCCGACCGTAAGGCCCGTCCATGATTTTTCTTCGTACTGAAGGACTTCTACTTTAGCGTCCTTAGAATTGGGAGTGGCGTCAATAATCTTCTGGATTTCCGCAACCGAAGTTTCGATCGTTTCGCCGACCGTGAGCCTGCGGTCTATATAAATGGTGCATTCGTCGGGAACCGCGCATAAAGACGGCGTCTGGCATTCGATTTTAGAAACGGTTATGGTGCCTTTACCGAGGAAAGCGTCGTCTTTTAATCCGCCCTGGTTGAGTTTTTCTATTCCGGCGACTATGGGCATCATTTTATAGACGGCGTTCACTCCGCGTTCCGGCGCCGAACCGTGGCACGAAACTCCCTTTGTGACGACTTTCATTTCCATTCTGCCGCGATGGCCGCGGTAAACGCCGAGGTTGGTGGGTTCGGTGATCACGACGTAATCGGGAACGACGGTTTTGGTATCGCGGATCATGTGCAGAAGCGGAAGCCCGTCACAGTCTTCTTCCTGGCAGGTGCCGGTAACGTAAAGGGTATAGTCGTCTTCGAGTTTAAGTTCTTTTATCATGGCGGCGGCATAAACCATGCTGACCATTCCCCCGCGCTGATCGGTAGCGCCTCTGCCGTAAATTATTCCGTCTTTCATATCGCCTTTATAAGGATCGATCTTCCATGATTTTCTATCGCCTATTCCGACGGTATCTATATGGGCGTCCATCATAATTTTGGTTTTACCCTTGCCGATGCGGCCTATTATATTACCCATTTTATCTATCAGAACTTCGTCGAAGCCGACTTTTTTCATTTCTTCTTCGATGCGTTTGATCACTTTTTCTTCTTTGCATGATTCGCCAGGAATAGCGATAAGATCGCGCATAAATTTTATCATATCAGCTTCATGGCCTTTTGCGGCTTTTAATAATTGTTCACGTTCCATAGTGTTGCCCATCCCCTTTTTTAAATTTTTCAGGGACAGAAATAAATTCTGTCCCTTTTGTATGCGGGGCGCTTTTTCAAGCGCCCCATTCTTTATCGAGAAAAACCAAATACAGGCTGCCCGCGGCGCGCATATAGCGCGCGCCGGGACAAATTTGATTTTTTAATTAAGCCGATCTTTTTTTATGAAGCGACGCGAGAAGCTTCGCTGGATCTTTGAATTTAGCGAGAAGCATCATAGCCGCTATAACGAAAGGCTTGTAGCCGGCTTCTTTATAGGTTTCGATTCTGTATTTTTCGAACACGTCGGCCGCGACTTCGCCTTCTTTGCATGAAACGCCGGAAATATCAGCGGGCAGGCAGTGCATATAAAGCGCTTTGCCGCCTTTAGTGTGTTTCATCATAGCTTTATTGCATTCCCAGTTTTTGAATTTAGCGTTGTTTGCAAGGCATTCTTTTTCAAGGGTTTTGAGTCCTTCAACGTCTTTTTTCTTGAGCAGGTCGGTTCTTCTCTGCATAACGTTGAAAGGCGCCCATGATTTTGGATATACGATATCCGCGCCTTCGAAAGCTTCTTCCATTTTCTTTACGTGAGTGAATTTGCCGCCGGACTTTTTAGCGTTATCTTTGGCGACTTTGAGCGTATCGGGTATCAGGTCATAGCCTTCGGGATGCGCGAGAGAAACTTCCATGCCGAATCTGGTCATAAGTCCGATGATAGCCTGGGGAACGGAAAGCGGCTTGCCGTAGCTGGGAGAATAAGCCCAGGTCATGGCTATTTTTTTGCCTTTAAGTTTTTCGACTCCGCCGAAATAATTAATAAGGTGCGACAAATCGGCCATCGACTGTGTGGGATGGTCTATATCGCACTGGAGGTTAACGATGGCGGGGCGCTGGTGCAATACGCCGTTTTTATAGCCGTCGTCGAGAGCTTCTCCGACTTCGCGCATGTATTTATTGCCTTCGCCGAGGTACATATCGTCGCGTATGCCTATGACTTCGGTTAAAAACGAAATCATGTTGGCGGTTTCGCGAACGGTTTCGCCGTGGGCGATCTGAGAGGTGCTTTCGTTCAGTTCTTGAACGGCGAGGCCGAGAAGGTTCGAAGCCGATGCGAACGAAAAACGGGTTCTGGTGGAGTTATCGCGAAAGTTTGAAACCGCGAGGCCTGATTTGAAAACCTTGCAGCTGATATTGGATTCATATAATTTTTTAAGTATTTGGGCGGTAGTCAATGTAGCGTTTATTTGAGCGTCGTTTTTGTCCCATGTAAGTAAAAAGTCCGTGCCGTACATCTTGTGGTCGAGTTCGTCGAGTTTCGATATTAACTTCATTGCCATTTTTAAAATACACCTCGTGTTTTTATTTTTTTATGAAATAATTATATCATACTTTCATGACATATTCCATAAAATTTTTGACAAAATTATATCAAAGACATATCGTATATAAAATTAAGTAATTTACTTTTTTTTACTTTTCTATTTGTTTTGTATCGTATATTTATAATCTTTTTCTTTTTATTTCAACGAGGTTATGGTATAATAGTTTTAATATAAACTCGAAAACTAATTACGGTGCATAAATGCCATACAGCAATGAGATCCTTTCGCCAAACATTTTTGACGAAAAAGAAGCATCCGGCTTCAAAAGCGTCGTCTCCGCCATGTTCGATAAATTTCCGGCCATGGTGTGGATTAGCGACATAACTTCATCGATGGTTTATTTCAACGGCTCATGGCTCGATTTCACCGGTAAAACATTAAAAGAAGAGCTGGGCTTCGGCTGGAAGGAAAACCTGCATCCCAAAGACGCCAACACGTGTATCGGCGAATATGTGAGCGCTTTTAATTCGCGCACGATTTACGAGCAGGAATTCAGATTAAAGCACAAAAGCGGAGAATACCGATGGATAAGGGTAACCGCATGGCCGTTCAATGGTTCTGAAAACGTTTTTTACGGTTATCTCGGGTTCTGTTATGACATAACCGACCAGAAAATACGCGAAATAGTTTCCAGCGACCGCGAGGCTTATTACCGGGCCCTTATAGAAAATATATCCGATATAATAACGATCGTCACCGAAAATGAAACCGTTATTTTTTGCAGCGCTTCGACAAAAAAAATTATGAATTACTCTCCCGACGAGCTGGTCGGAAAAACTTATTCGCAGTGCGTCCACTACGAAGATATGGCTGTTTTTAAAAACGCTTTTTACAAAGCGCTGGCCTCGCCGGCCACGCCCGTCAGCGCCAGTTACAGATTCGTCAATAAAAACGGCGAATACTGCAATCTCGAATCAATTATGAACAATATGTTAAACGACGAAGCGGTCAACGGCATAATAATTAATTCCCGCGACGTAACCGCCCGCGTTAAAATGGAAACCGACCTGAAATGCGCCATGGCCATGGCCGATTCCGCCAACCTCGCCAAAAGCCAGTTTATAGCGAACGTCAGCCATGAAATCAGGACGCCTTTAAACAGCATCGCCGGATTCGTGAATCTTCTTTCGGGCTCCGAACTTTCTCCCAAGCAGTCGGAATACGCCAGCTATATAAAAAAAGGCTGCGAAGTGCTCATATCTCTAGTAAATAACGTTCTGGATTTTTCTAAAATCGAAGCGCAGAAAATCGAAATAGACGAAATAGATTTCAAATTATCCGAACTCACCAACGACGTTATAACTCTCACCCGCCAGTCCGCGGCGGCTAACGGCGTTTCTACGAACGTTTACATAGACGAAAATATCGGCGGCAGCCTTACCGGCGATTATAAAAAGCTCCGGCAGATATTGCTAAACCTCGTATCCAACGCCATAAAATTCACCAAAAACGGCGAGGTAAAAATAGAAATAAAGCTCTGCAGTTATAAAAACGATAAGACTTTCGTAACGTTCAACGTCATAGACAACGGAATCGGCATGTCTTCGGAACAGGTAGAAAAGATATTCAAACCTTTCGACCAGGCCCGGCCTGAAATTTCGAGAATTTACGGCGGCACGGGCCTCGGGCTTCACATCTCCAACCAGCTCGTAAAGCTGTTAAACGGCGAAAAAATATCGGTCGAAAGCGCCATAGACAAAGGCAGTAAATTTTACTTCACGCTTCCTTTTACGGCAAAATCAGAAACGACAGCCAGGGCAAAAACCTCGCCCGGATTTAAAATAGAAAAAAATATCGACAGCTATGAAATACTCATAGTAGAAGATAATCTCATTAATTATATACTCGTAGAGGAGCTTCTGAAAAAAATGGGCCACAGGCCTCACAAGGCCGAAGACGGTCACAGGGCCGTAGAGCTGGTCAAAAAAAACCGCTACGACATAATATTCATGGATATACAGATGCCCGGCATAGACGGCTATGAAGCCACGAGGCAGATACGCTCGACCGACCGCGAGGTTCCTATCGTAGCCATGACGGCCAACGCCATCAGGGGCGATTACGAAAGGTGCATCGAATCGGGCATGAACGACTACCTATCAAAACCCATAGAAATCGAAAAATTCAACGATATAATACTACGTTATGTGAAAAACCGGACGCAATCGTCTTCAGAGCAGTCCCGCCCAGCGGCGCAGGTTATTTCCGTCAGCGCGCCGGAAAGCGTTTTAATTTTCGACCATGATAAATTCGTCAAAAACACTTTCTCGAACGACTCCCTCGCAAAGGATATAATAAAAATTTTCTTCGAAGATATAGAAAAATACCGTAAAATCCTTAAAGACGCCATAGAAAAGAAAGATTCGGAAACTCTTTTCAAATCGGCCCACAGGTTAAAAGGCTCCGCGGCGAACGTATGCGCCCCCTGCCTGAAGCAAGCGTTTTTAAGCCTCGAAACGGCCGGGCGCGAAAGCCGTTTTGAAGACGCGACGGGATTTTTAGAGCTTCTCGGACGTGAAATCGACATTTTCAAAACTGAAATCAAAAAGCACGGGTATGATTATGCCGATTAAAAGAAAGCTCATAATTATTATCGGCGCTTCGTTAATTTTGATGGCCGCGTTAAGTTCTTATTACATTAACGCCATTATCAACGAAAGCGACCATCTCAATTTTTTATCGACCGCCAGGGCGTTTTTCCAGCAGATACAGCTCACAAGAAGCTGGGTGGCCATGCAGGGCGGGGTTTTCATTGAAAAAAAGGACGGAGTATCCACCAATCCCTATTTAATGAAAATAAAGGATTTAAAATACGACATTAAAGACCAGACGGGCACGCAATACACGCTTGAAAACCCGGCGCTTGTTACGCGCCAGATTTCAGAGCTCGCCGAAACCAGCGCGATGTTTAAATTCCGCATAACGAGCCTCAAGCTTATCAATCCAGCCAACGCTCCCGACGCTTTTGAAAAATCGTCCCTCAAGCTTTTCGAAGAAGGCAAAAAAGAAAATTACGAATATATGTTCGACGAAAACGGCGAGGCCGTAAATTTTCGTTACATGGCGCCTTTATTCATAGAAAAATCGTGCCTTAAATGCCATGAGGAGCAAAACTATAAAATAGGCGAAGTGCGCGGCGGAATAAGCGTAACCATTCCCGCCGACAAAACTACGGTGGCTTCGGCGAATACCCTTAAGCCTATAATAGCGACGTGGCTTGTAATTATTCTGATGATTATCATAATAATCTATTACACCTTCAAACATCTCATTATAAACCCGATAGACCGGCTGGCAGGCGAATGCGAGCGCGTATCGGCCGGCGATTATTCAAAGAGCATAGCCACGGCGGCGCCGGAAAACGATGAGATCGGAAAGCTCTCGGCGGCGTTTGAAAAAATGCGCGCAACGGCTTACGATTATATGTCGGGGCTGGAAAAGAAAGTGAACGAAAGGACCGCGGAGCTGCTCGAGGCGCAAAAAAAAGCCACAGAAGCGAAAAACGCCGCAGAAAGCGCGAGCCGGGCCAAAAGCGACTTTCTTGCGATGATGAGCCATGAGATCAGAACTCCGCTGAACGCGGTGATAGGCTTTTCGGATATGCTCGAAGCCACGGGTTTAACGGCCGATCAGGCTGAAATGCTCGGCTACGTGAAAAACAGCGGCCAGTTTCTGGCGGCCATAATAAACGACATACTGGATTTTTCAAAGATAGAAGCGGGCAAGCTGGAACTGGAAAAAATAGTTTTTTCGCTGCAAAGGCTTATCGATGAAACGCTCGCTATCGTCAACGTATCGTCGGTAAAAAAAGGGATAACGCTCAATCAAAGCATAGACCCGCGCATCGCATTTTATTTGAAAGGCGACGCCAACCGGTTAAAGCAGATACTGCTTAACCTTCTGGGAAATTCGGTAAAGTTCACAGCCGAGGGTGAAGTTTTAATCCGCGCGGAGCTCGTCAGCGAAACGCAGCAAAAAGCGGCGATATTTTTTGAAGTGGCCGACGAAGGCGCCGACATCCCCGAGGATAAAATAGAGAAAATATTCAGCCCGTTCAACCAGGCAGATCCTTCGGTGACGAGAATTTACGGCGGAACCGGCCTGGGCCTTGCGATATCTAACAAATTAGTCAAGCTTATGGGCGGAGAAAAGATTTTCGTTAAAAGCGAACTAGGCCGCGGCAGCAGGTTTCACTTCACTATCGAGTTCGACAAAGGCGTAGCCGGCGGCAGCGACGCATCGGTCGGGGAAAACGTTTTCAAGCCGGGCGAAACAAAGATCAAATATAAACTGCTGCTGGCGGAAGACAATCTTATGAACCTCAAACTCGCCTCGAAATTGCTCACGATGTGCGGCCACGAAGTAAAAACGGCTGAAAACGGCCGGATCGCTTACGAAATGGCCTGCGCCGAAAATTTCGACGCCGTTCTTATGGATATACAGATGCCGGTATT
>MWBZ01000020.1 GCA_002069765.1 bacterium ADurb.Bin243 | reverse complement strand
ATCGCGGCCCTGAGAAGCCCGCCGTGTTTTTCTACGGCAAGCAGCGAGGCCATTAAAAAGACCAGGAATTGGAGGTTTTCTTCAGGCGTCCGGCCGGGATCGAGAAGGTTATTTCCGTCGGTATCTATAAGCGACCAGTTGCAGTGTTTTCCGGAACCGTTTACGTAAGCGAAAGGTTTTTCGGCCAGCAGCGCATAGAAATCATGCTTTTTGGCGATCCTTTTCATGGTTTCCATTACGAGCTGGTTATGGTCGGCTGCTATATTAGCCTCTTCGTATATAGGAGCGATTTCGAACTGATGCGGCGCCACTTCGTTATGTCTTGTTTTGCACGGCACGCCGAGCTTAAGAAGTTCGAACTCGAAATCATGCATGAAATCGAGAACCCGGTCTTTAATGGAGGCGAAATAATGGTCTTCCATTTCCTGGCCTTTTACCGGGCGCGCGCCTAAAAGCGTCCGGCCGCAAATCTTGATGTCGAGCCTTTTATCGGCGTGCCTGTGGTCGACGAGAAAGTATTCCTGTTCGGCGCCTACGGATGATTTTACGCGATAGACGCTTTTATTGCCGAAAAGTTTTAAAACCCTGAGCGCGGCTTTGGAAACCGCTTCCATGGACCTCAAAAGCGGCGTTTTCATGTCGAGGACTCCGCCATGGTATGAAATAAATGCCGACGGTATGCACAATATCGAATCGCGTCCGCGCTCTATTATAAAGGCTGGCGACGTAGGGTCCCACGCGGTGTAGCCGCGGGCTTCGAAAGTGCTGCGCATGCCGCCCGAAGGAAAAGACGAGGCGTCCGGTTCGCTTTGAATTAGCTGGCTGCCGGAAAAGCGCTCTATTACGCTGACGGGATCGTCGCTGTCGAACTGGATGAAAGCGTCGTGTTTTTCGGCCGTAAGGCCTGTCATGGGTTGAAACCAGTGAGTATAATGTGTCACGCCTTTGGAAAGCGCCCATTCTTTCATCGCGTGAGCGACGGCGTCGGCGGTTTCGGCGTCGAGTTTTCTTCCTTTTTCGATTATATCTAAAAATCTTTTAAAAACCTGCTTCGGCAGTTTTTCCTTCATTATGTTCAGGTTGAAAGTGCAGTTGCCGAAAATTTCAGAAATTCTAACATTTACCGGGGTCAAGGACATTAAAACATTACCTCCGAATATAGATTCCCACCCATTTTTTTATTTATGCAGAACATTATACTATAAACCGGCCTTAAAAACAACAATAAGTTTGACAGTAAAGGCTTTTTCATTTTTTTCTTTGAAACCCCCATAAAAAAGAAAAACTAACTTGCGCCCGTGAAACCGACTTTGAGTATGAATTTATTGACATTTAACAATAAATAAGTTATAATAAATATTAAATAAAATTTAAATAATATATTAATTTTTTAATTAAGGCGGTAAGTTTATGGCAAAAAATAAAAATTCTAATGATCAAGCGGATAAAATTGAAAACAATCAGTCTTCGGCTGAAAATCAGGGCGCAGACGGCAAAAGTTCCGGCGGCGATATTTCGGCAGTAAAATTCAATCAGATATTTATCGCTATAGGCGTATGCGCATTATTGATGATCATAGCTAAAATGCTAGGCCTTTAAAAGCACGGATTATATAAAAATAATAAACGCTTTTTCTTATTCAGGCGCCGTTTATGGCATGTATGAAAAAGCGTTTTTTTATTGGAGCACATCTTATTTTGATTTTTGAAATAAATTTCCTGCCTTCGATATAATTTTTTGCACTTAAAATCCGAAAAGTAAATTATAAAGGATTTTTAAGCTATCTTTATATTTTTTGCCTTTATAATAAGGGGTGAGTACATTGTCGAGAATTTTTTCAAAATTAAGGGACGTAAAAATCAATATCAAACAGGACGGCTTTGCCAGAACATTCAAAAATCTTGAACAGGAATGGCTGCCTTCTAATAAAACCGCGCTTACGGTCATATGGATAATAGTTTCGATTATGGCCGGAGAATTGATAATATATAAGCACCAGAACTTATTCAGTTCTTACGTGACAAACGCTTCCGATTTCGAGTCCGTAAATGAAAGGCCTTTCTGTCCTCAGGGCAGCCGTGAGAAGTACGATACGAGCGTAAACTCCACTTCGAAGCTTTATCAGAATATATTGACCCGCTACGCCAGCGAAGAGCAGAATAAAACGACGGTCAGTAAAGAAGTGAAAAAAATAGCCGCTTCAAACGAGCCGGCGCAAATTAACGTCCGTGCTGAAATTTCCGAACCTGCGGCCGTATCGAGTTTAAAGCCGGGCGAATCAAAAAAAGCGTCGCTAAAGCCGGCAGTTTCGTCGAATGACGGCAGGGTTATAATCCACAGGGTAAAGCAGGGCGAAACTCTGGCTCATATCAGTAAAAAATATTATAAAACTACGTCAAGATTCAAGCAGATAGCGGTTCAGAACAACTTAAAAAGCCCGTATTCGGTAAAAAGCGGCGATAAATTGATAATCGTATTGAGATAAAACTTCTTTAATTAGACCTGGAAATGTAAAATAATAAAAAACCTTCGAAACGTATTCGAAGGTTTTTTTTATCATCGCTTGCGGTATATAGATGAAAAGATAGCGCGTGATAATAAAAAGCAGGCCAGCATAAAAGCATAAAAATATGAAGCTTTGGCGAGGCGAGCCGATAAAAAAGGGTTTTGCCACGGATTCTGGCCGGCGTAACGATGCTCGTTCGCCGATGAGCCGCCATGATCATGATCATGGTCATGGCCGTTTTCGTGGTCATGATTTTCTTCGGCGGTGCGGGCGAGAAGTTCTAATTTAGCGTAGATATCTTTATCGCTTATGTTTTTACTGTAAGAATCCAGATCGAAACTATCTTTTGCCGAATTTTTTAAATAATTTAAAAGCCTGGAAGCGAGGTGCGCGTTATCGACATCGCAATCGACGCTGAGATATTTTTGGCCTTCCATCAAAGAGAGTATCGCTTCGCGCGTATCTTTCAGCAAAGTGGCGTTTATCCATCCGGCTTCGAAATATAGTTCAGAAAGCCTTGAAGCCGGCGGATGAAGGTTGTTTTCTATGCCTTCGTTTAAAACCGCAACGGCCATATCTTTTTTTTCGAGATGGTATGCCAGATGGTGGGCGAGCACTAAATACGCTTCGATGAACGAATGATCGAAGATGGTGACCAGTTTTATAAGAGGGATTATCTCGCGGTTTTCGCTCATCCTTACCGCGGCGGAATGAAAATATTCGTCGACTCTGAGCCATAGATAAGAAGCCGCCACCTGCCTCAGCTCTTTAGACATCGAAAGAGACAGCGAAATAATGGGGTTGGCTGAAGCTTTTTTACGTATGATTTCGTCGCCCGAATCGAACCTGTGGCTTAAATAACAGCCGGCGGCGAGATAAAGAACGGCGGAAAGGGCCAGGAAGGATATTATAAAATAATTAGCGTTCGTTTTTTTATTCATTTTATCAGATATATTTTTAAGCGAATTTTTATTTTATTACAGGTCTTTTTTTCTGAAAACTAATGCTGTTATGCTCAATAGCAGAGCGTTAGCGCATACGGTATAAAGAGTGAGCATTGTAAGGTATTCGGCGGCGCCTGTAAAGTTTTCGTTTATGACGTGCTCGGCCGTGAAATATTTGAAGTTAGGAAGAAGGTAAGCCGATATGAACTCTACGGTTTTGATGGTATAATATCCTCCGCCGCTTTTATCGAGCGCGAAAGCTATATAGCTTCCCCAGTGGCCGATGAAATAAAAAAACACGCTCAGGCTCGGGGCCACTACCAGCGATGAAGTAACGCTGAATAACGCCGTCATGGAAGATAATATCGATAACTTAAGCATCACGATATAAAAGTAAATAAGGCTTATATAACTTATTATCCGCGAATTAAAATATATTATTAAAAATATTTCTCCGAAGATAACGAGCATGTTGAAAGCGGTGAACAGCACGGCGCCGAGCCATTTACCCATAATAAAATGAGCCCTGGACGATTCGGATGCGAGGATGAAATAAGCCTGTTTTGAATCGAGCTGCGCGCGTATCTGGCTGACTATAAGATATATGCATAAAAACGAACCCAGCATGGAAGCCAGAGACGATCCGAAATCAAAGATTATCCTGTCCTGTATTCCCTGTTCGAAAAAATCCATGGCGAAATTGCCGGCCACTATAATTACCGAAATCAGCATTAGCGCTATAAACAGTCTGTCGCGGATCGATTCTAAAAATAAATATTTTCCGATAGCAAATATTCTGGACATCTTTATACCGCCTCCGCGCTCATGAGTTGAAGATAGCGCTCTTCCAGGCCCGCCGCGCTAAGGCGCTTTGACGCAAGATCTATCGTTTCGAGCAGCCTGCCGTATTTTATGATTGAAACTTTGTCGCATACGCGCTCGATTTCTGAAATATGATGCGAGCTGAAAAAAACCGTTTTAGATTTTTTCTTGAATTTTTCTATAATTTTTAAGAGCGTGGCGATTCCATCCGGATCGAGCCCTGAGCCGGGCTCGTCGAGTATCAAAAGGTCGGGCTCGCGAAAAAGGCATAAAGCCAGGGCCAGCCTCTGGCGCATTCCCTTGGAGAATTTCTCGATACGGGTGTCTTTCCACCTGTAAAGTCCGGTTTCTTCGAGCGATTCACGCGATTTAGCCTCGAGATCTGCGCGGCTTAAGCCGGAAAAAGAGCCGGGATTGAGCGCCGTTGAATAGTCGAGTATTTCAGCCGGCGTGAGAAATTGATAAAAATTGACCGATTCGGCAACATAAGCGGTTTTATTGAGATAATCGCAATCGGATATGTCTTTGCCGAATACTTTAACCGTTCCATCAGAAGGCGTTATGAGTTTGATGATCATTTTTATGGTGGTGGTTTTACCGGCGCCGTTATGGCCTAAAAAGCCGTGCACTTCATTATGCGCGACCGCTAAGTTCAGGCGGTTGACGGCGTCTTTTTCTCGTTCTGTAAGGTTTCCTGAGTAGTTTTTAGATAAATTTATGCATTCAATAGCGTTATTCATTTTCCACCGGTTTTATATTTTTAAAATATCAGCCGCATTTCATTCGAAAATTTTATCAACGTCGATTCCGTTTATCGATGAAGGCGGGTTTGTCTGTTCGCTTCCGCTGTGAGACGATGGCGCGGAGCGTTTTGAACTGACTTTTTCTATTATTTTGCGAATGGCGGGGTCGGAAAGCAGCTCCTTTATTTTGGGATTCGCTTCGATAGCGGCCATGTTGCCGGATAAAAGCGTGCTCATGATAGTGGGGTCTTTTGATATTTCCATTATTTTAGGATTCGATGTGAGAGCGAGAACGTCCGGGTCGTTGACTAGTTCCGTCATAAGGCCGAGAAGCTCGCCGGGGTCTATATTGCCGCTTCCCGCGCTGCCGCCGGAAAGCGCGCTTAAAAGGCTCGACATATCGGGCATGGCCGTGGCGTTAGGCGTCATGGTAACGGGAGTAACAGGTGTTGCGGAAGAAGCGGCCGGAGACGGCGGTTGAGAGGCCGCAGAAGATGAAGCATTATCGGCGCCGTGAAGCGATTTTACGCTGAAACCGCCGCCTGCGGGAGCAAGCGTGAGCTTTTCACGCATAATATCTTTTACGCCGTTCGGGTTCATATAGCTGAAAGTTACCGTGGCGGTTATCGTTCCGTCTTTATTAGAGCGGCTGTTTATAATTTTAAGGCCGGACGGCGACATGAATTTTTCGCGCCATCTTTCAAGCCTGGCTATTTCGCTTTCGGCGCGTGAGTTTTCGGGCATGAGTTTGACGGCTTCTTCGTAATTTTTAGCGAAAAGGCATTCAAAATAGCCGGCCACGATTTTGTCCGAGGCGGCGTCTGCCGGCGAGTCATTTTCCGCCGCGATATTTTTTAGGCCGCCGGATTCTAAAGTTTTTTGGGCAAATACCGTAACGGCGCCGTGCGATAAAATTAAATATAAAACGAAAAGAAATATAAAAACAAAAAGAACTTTATAGTTATTTAACTTCATGTTATCGCCTCCTTGTTTAAGCATAACCATAGTTAATTATAAAACAATTGCCGCGAAAAAGCAAATAAAAATAAGAGCTTCTTTATTTAAGAGAGGTTTTTTCGATCAGAAAATTTCTAAATTCCTCATAGCCGAAGAAAATAAAACCGGCCGGCGGTTCGTCGAAGATTCCGAGCCTGGAGAGAATCATCCGTTTTTCATTTTTTAACGATGAGGGAAAAACGTGAGTTTTTATATTTTTTTGAGGCCATTCAAAATAATACGGCACGAAATCCTGATAAATTCGCCCGCATTTAGAACAACGCGCGGAATTGAGGCTTCTGTTATGAATCATTTGAACGTATAGCGGCGACGCTTCCGCATTGACGCTTAAAAAAACTTTCAGCAAAACGCTGCTACCGCATGGGCATGGAATGGTTTCCGTTTCTGCCGGCGGATTTTTTTTGATGTGCGAGCAGAAAATAGTGAAATTAAGTTCGCTGCCGCCCAGCGATTCGGGCTTTAAGTTTTTTTTATCGACGACTTCGCTGTAGCCGAAAGAATTGAAAATAAGGCCGGAGTAGTCTTCTTCGTAAATAATCGTGGGAGCGTTGTAAATGCCTTCTTTAAGAGCGCTTCCCCGCGGCGTTTTCGGCGCGGCTGAATTTTTAGTAAATGCGATATCGGCGAGAAAAAAGCTTCCGTCGTCTTTTAAAAGATTTGCCAGAAGAGAGAAAACTCTTTTTTTATCGCCGATTAAATTTAACGCGGCATTGCTGATTATATAGTCGAATTTTATATTTTTAAAAAAATCGAGCTCGCATAGAGACGAGCATAAAAAAAATACTCCGCTATCGCCGTTTACCTTTATATTCAGATGTTTTTGAAATTCGAGGGTTCCGAGTTTGAGTAAATTATGCGACAGGTCTACATTGTATATAACGGCATTCGGGAAAATCTGCTTCAGAAGGAATGAATCGAATCCCGCTCCGCCTCCGGCATCCAGAATGGCAAGCGGAGTTGAAAAAGGCGTTTTTTTTGATTCGAAATCGTTTATCAGATGTGAAACCGGATTAAGGCAGCCGAATGTGAGTCTGGCGAGAGAATCGGGTATTTTTATTTTATCGAAGCGTTTTTGAAGATCGGCGTAAAAAGTGAGTTTTGAAGCCGAGGTGTACTGCGGCAGGAAGGAATCGTAAAACTCGCGCACGCTTTTTTGCATATCTTTTGCTTCAGGCGCGCTATCAATGCTCTTCGACATCGATTATTTCACCGCCCATTACTTCGAGTATTTTCTGGACCATCGGGTCGTTCTTTTTTTCTTCGAGAATTTCTTTTTTACGCTGTTCTGCGCGCGCCGCCTTTTCCTGAGCAGGCAGTATGATCTTTAATTTGACTTCTTCGCCGTAAGTTTGAGCGAAAGCCTGTTCGGCGATTTTCAGGTGTGCGCCGGAATTCATTCTTTCGCCGCAGAAGGCATTTTTAGTGAAATCTATCTCCAGCAGGCCGTCGCTGTATTTTGAAAGTGTTCCGGAGCTTATTATAGCGAGAGTGGGTATGGATAGCTCTTTTAAGCAGTTGAGGTAGGAAGAATTCCAGATAAGTTTTATGCGTTCGAGCGTGAGCTTCGACTCGCCCTTTCCGGGGGCGCCGGCCGAAGGCTTAATTGCCGCGGCATGCGGTTCTGCCATTTTTGAAGGCTGGACCGGATGTTTAGCGTGTTCGAGCTTGAGCGCCGCCAATTTATCGGAAATCATTTTTTCTATTATCGAATAGTCTATTTGGGCCTGTGCGGGCTGAACGACTGCCGGTTGGGCCTTCAGCGATTCGCGGCCGCATCCGAGTATGGATTTTATATAAACATATTCCAGATGAGACCGCTGGTCCGGAACGAAACGTATCTGCGAAAGGCATTCTGAATAAGCTTCCAGCAGGGCCAGAAGGTCTTGCGTTTCAAACCTGGAAGCGGTTTCTTTGAGCGCCGAATAATCGTCTTCGTCGCACTCCAGCGAAGAGCACCCTGATACGCCTATTTTTATGAGCGTGAGCGTGTTGAGGTAAGAGTTAAGGTTTTCTATAAAAGACAAAAGCTCGCTGCCGGCCTCGTATATTTTATTGATTATTTCGAGCCCCGCTTCGGCGTTTTTTGAAAATATGCTTTCGACGAAGTTTTTTATCTGGCCGGTGGAATGGATACCCAGTATCTGCTCGACGAGCTCGCCGGTGATTTTGCCGCCGGCGCTGAGAGCGATAACGTATTCCAGAAGGGAAAGCGCGTCGCGCATTCCGCCGTTTGCTTTTTTAGCTATTAAAAAAAGCGCAGGCCTTTCGCAGATTATTTTCTGGTCTTCGGTTCTTTCGGCGTTTTCTTCGTTTACGACGAATTCCAGCCTTTTAACGATGTCAGCTGCCGCTATTCTGGCGAATTTTACGAGCTGACACCGCGACAGTATCGTGGCCGGAATTTTGTGATGCTCTGTGGTGGCTAATATGAAGATTACATACGGCGGGGGTTCTTCGAGCGTTTTTAAAAAAGCGTTGGCGGCTTCGGTGGTGAGCATGTGCGCTTCATCGAGTATGAAAATCTTGTATTTGCCGTTAATAGGCATGAAGGCTACGTCGTCGCGCAGCGAGCGGATGTCGTCGATCTTTCGGTTGGAAGCGGCGTCCATTTCAATAATATCCACCGCGGAGCCGCGTTCGAATTCCAGGCAGTTGTGGCATTTGCCGCACGGTTCGTAGGAAGTTTTATCCGAGCAGTTCAAAATTTTTGCGAAAAGCCTCGCCATAGAAGTTTTTCCGGTGCCGCGCGGGCCGGAAAACAGATAGGCGTGAGAGACTTTATTATATTTGATGGTGTTTATAAAAAAAGAAGCGACCTGCTGCTGGCCGCACATATTACTGAAAGACGAAAAACGGTATTTTCTGTAAAAAACCTCTCTGGTTTTACTTTCGCCGGCATCCGCCGGCATGGTTTCGTCCCGTTTAACGCTATCAGGCATTTTATGAGCTCCTTAACAGGAATGTTGGGGATTAAATATAAAGGGCAAGAGTTGAGTTACCCCGTGGCACCCGAAATGCGCTACTTACCGTTGCTCCTGTCAAGGCCTGGCGGGGTTCGTAAGACTTCGCCGCACAGGACCCAACCCTCACCCCATATTTAATTATCAGAGCGGCCGGCCGTGTTATAAAAAACGGCTGGCCGAAAAAAATAAAACGGAGAGAGTGGGATTTGAACCCACGGTGCCTGTTACAGCACACACGCTTTCCAGACGTGCTTCTTAAGCCGCTCGAACATCTCTCCAGGCTTTTTTTGTTGTGAAATCATTATATCACATTATGGCGGTAATGTCAATATTTTTTTGTTAATTTACTCATTTACTTTATTTTTTTTGAAATAAAGTAAAATTTATATAAAATTCATGATTTTTATTTGACAAGGTTAAAGTTTTTTAGTATAATTAAATTAGGATATATTAACTATATAGCCTGATATTTTTTTATTAATAGATTGTTTGAAAGTGAGGTGCGCCATGGCTTATTATAATACAGACAATTTGATGGGCATGTTCGGCAACCTCGCTGACAGATACTTCGGTTCTTCAGCTTATTCTAAATTTCTTGGGACCGCATTCAATAAACCTGCTAAAAACTCTTCTGTAAGCCCGGAAACTACCAGCGTGGCGCAGCCCGTTACCGCTCCGGCTTCGCAGAGCGCCGTACAAACCACGCCAAAAATCGATACGGCCGTAGTCAGCAAGACCGCTCAAAAGGTGTCCGTGCTTTACGAGCAGGTAAAAACTACCGGCTCGGAAAACGCCGCGGCTTTTAGAAGCGCTCTTGTCAGTATGGCGACCAATAAAAATTCTTTCGGCTCGGTCGATAGCTTTCTCAGTTTTGGAATTACCATGGCGGAAACCGGAAACCTTAAAAAATTCAACGATATGAGCATTATTGCCGCGGGCATGGGGAAGATGGGATCGGCTTTTTCGAACGCGTCTTCAAAAATGTTCGCGACCGCTCATGCAACCGCCCAGAAATTCGGCGCGGAAGCGGCGGGCAATTTCGTCGGCGCGGCCAAAAGCATAATGAGCAGGTTCGGCGCGGATACCGATAAAAATTCGCAGTTGAGCGCTATGAAAAATTTCAATAAATTATGGGAAAAAACTTCCGGCGCGAGCGGTTTTACAGCCGCCCAGACAACCGAAAGGCTTTCGCGGCTGACGCGGGATATCGAAAAAAAGGGCAGCCTGTCAGAACTTAACGCTTATCTTAAAGAAGAGCTCAAAGCCGCCGGCGAAGAAGAAGAAAAAGAAGAAAATACCGCGGCGGTCAATAACGGGGGCGGAAAAACCTCTTTTGCAAACTATAATGCGGCTGCGGAATCGCGCGGCGCCATTATAACGCAAACTTTAAACATGAAAAATTCTATACAGGGCAACGATTTCAATAAAGGCTACGGCGCGTACAGAAACAACATTAACGCTTATATGGCCGGAAATCTTATCACTAACGCATAAGCCGTAAATCAAATAGAAAATAAGAAATATAATAAAAATGCCGTCCCGACAAAGGACGGCATTTTTATTATTATCTTTCGCAAGCCTGATCAGGGCTTGTATTGAGTGGCGAACCTGCCTTTATAAACTGCGTTTCCGATGCAGCGCTGGAATATGAACTGGCAGATGAATGTTCCGGGAATCAACGCCATGGCTATAGGTGAAGAGTTGTTTATTTCGAGCACCTGCTGGTTGGAAATGCCGGGCTGCATGAAACCCGCCGTTACATGAACGGCCAGGCCAATGCGTGCGAAGCGTGAACGGCCTTCGAGCCACCCGCAGATATCGGGCGCCAGGGTTATTTTTTCTGTGGTTATGCCCAGCACCGATTCTCCGGGCAGCAGAAGGAATTTGTCGTCCACTTCGATATAATCGGTTACTTCTTCGTAATTGGCGGCTTCGACGACGTCGTAAACTTTATGCAGTTTTCTGAATACTCTGAATTTTCTGTCGAGCCTTAAATCTACCGAAGCGGGGCCTACGGCCTGCGGCGTAAACGGGTCGATTTTAATTTCGCCTCTGTCGATGGCTTTTAATATTTCGTCGCGTGTCAATATACTCAAAAACAATCACCTGCTCATTAATTTTATAAACGAAGACTAGCGCGCGCCTGATTTTTTGACCTTAAAATATTCCTTCTTTAAAAAGTCTACCAGCGAATCGAGTTTGTCATAAAGCCTTTTCAATTTTCTGGGCTTTACCGTAGAAAGAGCATAGGAGCAGATAAGCGGCAGAGCGACCGTGGAATCAAGATATGCGACTACCGTGTTCGGCAGCTGATCCGGATCCACTTTGCCCCAGGAAACGGCTTCGGACGGAGTCGCGCCTGAAAGGCCGCCCGTATCCGGCCTTGCGTCGGTAACCTGCAGGAAATAATCGTGGCCTTTTTCGTCTATGCCGAGCACTTCCTGTATTTGAGGCTCGGTTTGCAGGGCGAAATTTTTGGGAGAGCCGCCGCCGAGAATAAAAATAGCGCTTTTTCCGACTTTGCGCTTGGCGTTTAAGACTATCGCCGCAGTTTCGTTGATGTCGGCGGCTATGTCGAATTTCATCTTATTGCCTTCGAGCGCGAGCGCCGCGAAATTCATGCCGATGGAGGAGTCGCCCGGCGACGAAGTGTATATGGGAACGCCGCATTTATACGCGACGGACAATATCGAAGAATCGGGATTTTTTAATATGGTTTCGCGTGCGGCGAGGTATTTTCCGATTTTATTGTGGAAAACGGCCGTCGACATTTCGCATTGGAACTCTTTTTCACGGATTACCTGGCGGAAGAAAGAGTCGGTGTCGAGAAGGACCGTATAATCGAAAAGGATATCGTAAATTCTTACGACCTGCTCGTTTCTTAATTTCGTATCGTCAACGAAGGGCGAGCCCTGATGGAGCTTGAGGCCGAGCCCGAAATGAGCGTCATGATATAAGTTAGCGCCAGTCGATATGATGAAGTCTATAAAGCCGGCTTTTATCAATGGAATTACGGCGGATTTGCCGAGGCCTGCCGGCGTGAGCGCGCCTGTAAGGGTCATGCCTACGACGACGTCGTCTTTGAGCATTTTCTGGGTGAAAAGATGGCTCGCTTCCCTTACGCGCCCCGCATTATAAGCTAAAAAGTGTTCGTCTATGAGCTCGCGGACCGTTATATCGGCGGCTATGGGCGAAGGATTTATTACTTTGCCCGATAAAAATTTTTTGGCCGGTTTAACGCTGGCCGTTTTTTTATTGACGGAAGTTTTCGTTTTTGATTGGCTTTTTTTGACTGACATTTTTTCTCCTTTTTCATATGGCTGAAATTGTTTAGTTGAATTTTACCAGAATGTCGGATTAAAATCAATACAATTTAAGATAAAATATTTATATTCAGCCATCTTAAATATGGTTGACTCTGTAGATGCGATGTGATATAATCAGGGGTTATGGAAGTTGGTTGAAAATTCATGCCATAAATCATCATGAATTTGTTATACTTATTACGAAGAATTATAAAAATCAGGGGGTTGGTTTAATAATGATAAAAAATATAAAGGCGGCCCGCGGCACTGCGTTGTCATGCAAAGGCTGGCAGCAGGAAGCCATTTTACGGATGCTTTCAAATAACCTGGACTATGAAGTGGCGGAAGATCCCGATAATCTTATAGTTTACGGCGGCCTCGGCAAAGCCGCCCGCAATTGGGACGCCTATGAAAATATAGTGAAGACATTAAAAAAGCTCGAAGACGACGAAACGGTGCTTGTGCAATCCGGAAAACCCGTCGCGGTCTTTAAAAGCCACAAAGGCGCTCCGCGCGCTATTCTGGTTAACTCTATGCTCGTTCCTAAATGGGCGGACTGGGAAAACTTCAGGGCACTCGACGCGAAGGGGCTTATGATGTACGGCCAGATGACGGCCGGTTCCTGGATTTATATAGGAACGCAGGGCATATTGCAGGGCACGTATGAAACGTTCGCCGCGCTGGCTCAAAAACACTATGGCGGCGATCTTTCCGGCAAACTGGTCGTCACGGCGGGCCTCGGCGGGATGGGCGGCGCTCAGCCGCTTGCGGCCACCATGGCGGGCGCGGCATTTCTCGGAATCGACGTGGACAGGACCCGCATTGAAAAACGCCTCAAAACCGGTTATTGCGACGAGATTACCGACAATCTCGAAGACGCGCTTAAAAGGGTCGTTCACTACAAAGAAAATAAAATCGCTAAATCGGTGGGGCTTGTCGCCAACGCCGCGGAAGTGCTTCCGCGCCTTGTAAAAATGGGGTTCGTACCGGACGTATTGACCGACCAGACCTCCGCGCACGACGAGCTTAACGGCTACGTGCCCTGCCAGGTGAGTTTCGAAGAGGCCGTCGCGCTTCGTAAAAACGATCCGGCAAAGTATATAGACTTGTCTATGGAATCTATGGCCATACATGTCAGGGCCATGCTCGACCTTCAAAAGATGGGCGCGATAACTTTCGATTACGGCAATAATATCCGCGCGCAGGCCCAGAAACGCGGCGTTTCTAACGCATTCGATTTTCCCGGATTCGTTCCGGCTTATATACGGCCTTTATTCTGCGAAGGCAAGGGCCCTTTCCGCTGGGTAGCGCTTTCCGGCGATCCGGCGGACATATATAAAACCGACGAGGTCATACTCAAAGAGTTCTCTTATAACAAACACCTTTGCAACTGGATAGAAATGGCCCGCAAGCGCGTTCATTTTCAGGGGCTGCCCGCGCGCATCTGCTGGCTCGGTTATGGAGAACGCGCGCGCTTCGGAAAAATAATTAACGAAATGGTGAAAAAAGGTGAAATTTCAGCGCCTGTCGTTATCGGCCGCGACCATCTCGACTCGGGGTCGGTAGCCTCGCCGAACCGCGAAACCGAAGCCATGAAAGACGGTTCCGACGCTATCGCGGATTGGCCGGTATTAAACGCTCTCATTAACGCCGTAAACGGAGCCTCGTGGGTTTCGGTCCATCACGGCGGCGGAGTTGGCATGGGATACTCGATACACGCCGGAATGGTTATAGTTGCGGATGGAAGCGATATGATGGCCGAACGCCTCGAGCGCGTGCTTACATCCGATCCCGGCATGGGCGTGGTCCGTCATGCCGACGCCGGTTATGAAGAGGCGATTGGATTCGCTAAAAAAAGCGGGGTCAAAATACCGGGATTAACTTATTAATCGTTTACTAAGTAAAACAAAAGGCTTGCCATGAACATCAGGTTTAAACTTCTCGTGATCGTGACGCTAACGATCGTCTTATCTATAACGCTTATTTATTATGCGATATCTTCGATCATGCTTAAAAGCTATCTTGATATCGAAAGTAAGTACATGGACAGCAAGATCGAGGGCGTCACGCGCATGATTACTCATATGTGCGAGGAGTTTTCCACTAAAATGAGCGACTGGGCGATGTGGGACGATACTTACAATTTTATGTCCGACCGTAACGCTCAGTATATAGAATCTAACATAAATTACGAATCCATGCGTTCGCTGGATATAGATTTTATTCTTTTCGCTAACGGCTCCGAAGAAATAATTCTGGATTGTTTTTTCGACCACAAAAACGGAAAAATCTCAGCTTCGCCGGATTCGCTTAAAAATTCTTTGATACATATTTCCCGAAGGCTTTTATCCAAAACTAAAAAAACCGAAATAGCGAGATTGGTTTCTCTCGAATCGAAACCGGCCATAGTATCTTCCGACATCATACTTAAAACGGGCGGCCGTGGAACCGCGAACGGTTTTTTAATTTACGGCCGTTTTATAGATGAAGCCGAAATATCAAAGCTTAACAAGATGACCGCGCTTAATCTCGGCTTTAATGAGATCATAGACTGCCGCCTCGATGAATCGCAAAAAGTTTCGGCCGCGGCCGATGTTTTGAAATATTCATTGCACAAGTCTTTAAACAATGATTTTATAACATGTCATCTGATCTTCAATGATTTCAACGATAAGCCTCTATTTATACTTAATTTCAAAGAACCCAGAACTATTTACGGCCAAGCGGTGATCGCCCTGCGCTATTTTGTAGCCGCGCTTCTTATTACAGGCTTGATTTTTTTTATAATGACGTCTTATCTGATCGATAAGTTCATAGCCGACCGGATAATAAAACTCAGCTCTGAAGTTAAAAAACTTTCGGTAGAAGGCAATTATCAAAAACGCCTGTCTTTTAACGGAAATGACGAAATCGCTTCGCTGAGTTCGGAAATTAACGGCCTGCTCGATAATATAGAAGGGGCCAACCGGGAGATGAAAAAGCTGCTTAGCGACCTGGATATAGCCACCAGAGCAAAAAGCGATTTTATCGGCAGCATCGGTCACGAGCTTAGAACTCCTATCACGTGCATAATCGGTTATACCGATATTCTCGAAGACACCATGCCGGAAGGCGAAGCGCGTGAATTCGTCAACCGCATCAAGCTCAGCAGCCATATCCTGATTTCTACGGTCAACGACATACTGGATTACACCAGCATTGAAGGCGGCGACCTTAAATTGAACTTCAACGAATTTAAAATGGCCGATGTCTTTAAAGAAATTAACGAATATGCGGGTTTTATCGCGGCCGAAAAAAAACTGGCCTTCACTTCCAGCGTAGACGATAAACTTCTCGAAACCAATGTATACGGCGATGAAACACGCCTGAAGCAAATCGTGCTTAATCTCGCCGGCAACGCGCTTAAATTTACCAACGCCGGCTTTATAGAGCTGGGCGCGCAACTATTGAGCGATTCGGGAGACGAAGTCGAAATAAGGATCAATATCAAGGACTCGGGAATAGGCATAGATGAACAAACCCAGCAGAAGATATTTATGCCTTTCGTTCAGGGCGACAGCTCTTCGACCAGAAAATACGGCGGAGCGGGCCTCGGCCTTTCCATCGCGGACCGGCTGGTGAGGCTCATGGGCGGGGAAAGGATAAAGCTCGAAAGCAAGCCCGGAGAGGGAAGCAATTTTTATTTCATTATCAAGCTAAAAAAAGCCTGAAATTTTCATGCGCTAACCCGGCAGGTAAAAATTAATAAAAGGCAAAAAGCCTGAAAAATCTAAAAATAAATAAGAAAGGTGAGTACATCGATGAACAAAATTATCGAAACAGTCCCCAACTTTTCAGAAGGCCGCGACGAAGCCGTTATTAAACAGATATCCGACTGCTTTAGGAACGTGGACGAAGTGAAGCTTCTCGACGTAAAACCGGACAAAGACCACAATCGCACCGTGGTTACCGCAATCGGAGAACCCGAGCCGCTTAAAAACTGCCTTTATAAAGCGTTTGAAATCGCGGTCGAAAAAATCGACCTTAAAAAACACAAAGGCGAACATCCGCGCATGGGAGCGGTCGACGTTGTTCCTTTCATTCCCGTCAGAAATTCCAATATGAACGAATGCATCGAGCTGGCTAAAGAAACCGCCGGCGTCATATCGGCGAAATACAATCTTCCTATTTTTTTATATGAAGCGGCCGCAACTTCTCCCGACAGACAGAACCTTGCAAATATAAGGAAAGGCGAATATGAAGGCTGGTTCGAAAAAATTAAAGACCCGAAGTGGAAACCCGATTTCGGCCCTTCGGAAGTTCATCCTACGGCCGGCGCCTCCGTTTTCGGCGCCCGGGAATATCTTATAGCTTTCAACGTGAATCTCGATACTAGCGATATCAAAATAGCCGATAAGATCGCCCGCGCGGTCAGAGGATCGTCCGGCGGGTTAGTAAACGTGAAGGGAATGGGCGTAGAACTTTCCGGAAGAGGAATCGTGCAGGTTTCAATGAATCTTGTCAATTATAAAAAAACCCCCATATTCAGGGTTTTTGAAATGGTACGCCTGGAGGCGGCCAGATACGGAGTGAACGTGGTCGGCTCCGAACTTATCGGCATGGCGCCGATGGAAGCGCTTATCCAGTGCGCGGACTATTACCTTAGAATCGAAGATTTCGATATCAAACAGGTTATCGAAAATAACCTTTAAGACTGCCCGGCTGAAATCTTTAAATATTAAAAAAGCGCCTCCAGTGCAGGGGGCGCTTTTATATTTTTGGCTCTTATTTATTTCATGCGGGGAAGATTGTCAGTGAATAGTGTAGAGTGGATAGTGAATAGTTAAGGCTGGGGCTCGCCCTGCGAGCTCTATATAAATAAAACGCCTTATCGAAATTTCCAAAAGTCCTTTAGTTCTTCACTCTCCATTCTGAACTCTTAACTTAATTTTAATATTTTACACATACGATATGAAAAAGAACCAATTTTATAATTCAGACTTTTAAGTTAACCATCATGCCTCGCAGCGACTCTTCTATGAGCGAGATCATATTTTCTACGGCGGATTTTCTGTTAGACGGCGCGCGTACCGCCATGCTCGAAGCCGGCGAATCGGTTGCTGCCGCGATGTCACCCCCCGCCGTCATGCTCACGCCGGCGACGGCCTGCAGAAGGCCGTTTAGCATCTGAACGCTCTTGGCTATTTTTAAGGAAGCCATTATATTGTCTATTTTTGATATTTGTTCTCTAACCGAGGCTAGCCGTTGAGAAGCCTGGCGTCTGGCGGCGGCGTCTCGCACAGAGGCTTCTTCGGCGTTTCCGCCGGCCATGATGTCCGCCGCCGCAGTACCGGTGTCTTCGCCCGTCGGGGCAAAAGCTCCTGAAGAAGGCGCGTTCAAATTTAATTTCGCGGCGGCCGCGCTGTTTTCACTGAGCCGCTGGAGCTTGCTTTCGAGTTTTTGCTTTTGCTGGGTAAGCAACGATGAAAGTTGAGCCGCTTTGACGCTGAAGTCGTCTTCAGTTTCGCCCGTTTCGCCCGCGGCGGAATTTGCGGCCTGCTTCAATTGAGAAAGGTTTTTTATCGGGCCGCCCGTTTTCGATTTTTGAGCCATTTCAAGCTCGAAATTGGCGATATTATTTTTATAGCTGGAAGCCGGATCGGTGCGCGCCGTGACGGTCGTTGCCCTGCCGGAAGTCGCTACCAGTCTGGAACCTTCGAATTCGATGTTTAATTGTATGTTCTGTGAAACTACTGTTTCGCCGCCAGCCAGAGCGAGGTTTTTAGCTCCGTTTATATGCCCGAGCTCATGGCCCATTACGCCGGCGATAGTCAAACCGGCAGGATGTTTTTCGATCATGCCGTGGCCGCTGTATGAGCGCATAATTCCTTCGTTTTTGGCGTCGACGCCTAACATATAAATCACAGCCTTTTAAGCTATTTTGTGTCAGGTTAAGTTGAATCGTTTAATTTTTACACTACACCTATTCTATATATTATTATACCAGAAAAGCCTATTGTTTGCAACTGATTAATGTATTTTAACTTTCTTTTTTATTGCAGGTATCATTACAATGCGGGTAATTTTATATTTTTATGGAAAAAAGTGTCGGATTATGTTATAATATAACTCGCAAAGCGATTACATGCTGAAAAACTTAAATTATTTTTACCAAGGAAGGCGATTCGATAATGAAAATGAAAGATTTTTATAGCATTCTTGGCGTATCGCAGGACGCGTCTAAAGAAGATATAAAAAAAGCCTATAAAAATCTGGCTAAAAAATATCATCCCGACGCTAACAGCGGCAACAAATCGGCCGAGGATAAATTCAAGGAAGTCACTGAAGCGTATGAAGTGCTTTCCGATGATGAAAAACGCTCTAAATACGACAGAATAAAGGCCGGAGGATTTTCAGGTTTCGGCGACGGAAACTTCGATTTCTCGGGCGCCGGCGGTGCGGGCGCAAATTTCGAAGATATTCTCAGTTCTATATTCGGCGGCGGCAGAGGCCCGCACTCGAACGGCGCAGGAGATTTCGGCGATATTTTCGGAAGCTTCTTCGACCGCGGCGGCGCGAGCGGGTTCCGCGCCGATTCAGACAGGCCTTCGCGCGGCGAAGACATTGAGGTAAAACTCGAATTGACCTTAAAACAGGCCGTCGGCGGCGGTAATTTAAAATTGAAAGTGAACAGGCGCGACATATGCGGTTACTGCTCGGGCGAAGGCGGATCGGGCAACGCGGCGTGCCAGAGCTGCCGCGGCACCGGCTCCATATCCCGCAGCCAGGGCGGATACGCCATAAGCCAGCCGTGTCCGCGCTGTTCGGGGCGCGGCAAAATCAAAACCAATACATGCGCCAATTGTTCGGGCCACGGCTTCGTCAGCGATATCAAACAGATAAAAGTCAATATCCCCGAGGGCGTCGCGGACGGCCAGCTCATAAGAATCCCCGGCGAAGGGCATGCTGGCTTAAGAAACTCGCCGCGCGGCAATATTTTAATTACGGTAAGCATAAAGCCCGACGATCAATTCAGCCGCTCGGGCGACGACCTTTATTACGAGCTGGTTTTAAAGTTCACCGAAGCCGCGCTCGGCGCCGTTAAAATGGTCCCCACCATACGCGGCAGCGCTAAGGTCAATATTCCGGCCGGAACTAAAAGCGGCTCGAAACTCAAGCTCAAGGGTCAGGGCGTAAAAAACCATAAAACCGGCGCTACCGGCGATCAAATCATAACCGTTAAAATCGACGTCCCATCCGTATTGAGCGAGGAAGCGAAAAAATTATTGAAGGAGCTTGAAAAGCATATATAACCGGGTGCTTATACTAGAATTTTTAGGGCCGGTCCAGAGCTAATAAATCAAATTTTATAAATTAACGAAAGGAATTTTTAGATGATCGACATAAATCAGCAAATGGCAATTATAAAACGCGGCGCGGTTGAAATTATATCCGAGGAAGAGCTGGTCAAAAAGCTCGAAACCAATAAACCGCTGGTTATAAAACTCGGCGCCGATCCCACCGCGCCCGACCTGCACCTCGGCCATACCGTCGTACTGCGCAAAATGAGACAATTTCAGGATCTCGGCCACAGCGTCGTCTTCCTTATAGGCGATTTTACCGCCCTCATCGGCGATCCCACCGGCAAGAGCGAAACCCGCAAACCGCTCACCGAAGATAAAATACGCGAAAACGTCGAAACTTATAAATCGCAGGTTTGCAAAATACTCGATATGAATAAAACGATCATCGATTTCAACTCGCGCTGGCTTTCGCCGATGAATTTTGGCGACGTCTTGAAGCTTGCGTCAAAATATACAGTGGCGCGCATGCTCGAACGCGACGACTTTCTCAACCGCTTTAAATCGCAGCGCCCCATATCCATCCACGAATTCATGTACCCGCTCATGCAGGGCTACGATTCCGTCGCGCTCAAGGCCGACGTCGAACTCGGCGGCACCGATCAAAAATTCAACCTGCTCGTCGGCCGCTCGCTTCAGAAAGAACACGGCCAGCCATCGCAGGTCATAATCACCATGCCGATACTCGAGGGCCTCGACGGCGTGAATAAAATGAGCAAATCCCTGGGTAATTACGTCGGTATCAACGAAGAGCCCAAAAATATGTACGGCAAGATAATGTCTATATCCGACGCTATGATGTTTAAATACTACGAGCTATTAACCGATGTAAGCTTCGAAGAAATAGCTAAAATGAAATCCGACTGCGACTCAGGCGCCGTCAACCCCAAAAGCGTTAAAATGAAACTCGCCCACCTCATAACCTCGATGTACCACAACGCCGAAGCCGCCGACCACGCTCGCGTCGAATTCGAAAACGTGTTCGCTAAAAAAGGCGTTCCAGACGACGCCGTCACCATAACATTCGACCGCGCCAAGCTCAAAGACGGTAAAGTCTCCATGATAGGGCTCATAAGCGATCTCGGATTCGCCGAAAGCAACTCCGCCGCTAAAAGACTCATCCAGCAGGGCGGCCTTAAACTCAATTCCGAAAAATGCACCGACGAATACGTCGAAATATCGAAACTCAACGGCGAAGTCGTCGTGCAGGCCGGCAAACGCAACTTCGCTAAAGTTAAATTTTAATATTTCCGATTAAACTGTATTTTTATTTTTGATGAGGGGAAAGAAAGGGTCGATGACCCTCTCTTTCCCCTCATAGCTCCCCAATCTCTCCCTTTTTGCCTGACGCTTTATATCAGTTTGGCGGCGGCTTTTCTTTTCTGCCTTTAATTTCGTCTTATTTTTTCTTTTTTGTGGTAATTTCTGTCTTGCTTGATGCTGTTTTTTGCAGCCGCGCGTATGCGCGCGGCTGCGGGGCAATAATGGCGCTCTGGTAAATCAGCATTACCGCTCACGGGAAAGTTGATATAATTACAACCTTTTTTGCATTATTACCAGGGCGGCGTTTAAGCGATGAATAATTGAAAGCCGTTCAGACATAACTTAACGGCAGGCCTCGATCAGAGGCCGAGACCGAGGCAGCGACCTGCGCCTGCCGGAAATGGCTGTGAAACAGCCTTTTCCGGCAATGCTGCAAATCATCGCAGCGTAGCTGCGATGATTTAATATCCGGGATAGATAGGGGTTTATAAGGGGGAAGAAAGGGCTATCAGTCCTTTCTTCCCCCTTATCCATTTTCGTATGGGTTTAATGAAGTTAATCGATGATTTCTTCGCGCCACGAGCTGAAAACTTTAAAATTCGAGGTTTCGCATGAATAGACCGTTCCGCTCGCCTGATTTACGGCGTATAGTTTATATTTGCCTCCGGCGAAATCCAGCGAATATGAAAGAGCTTCTTCAGGCGGGCCGATGAACCCCTTCGATAAAACTTTCCACGAGATCTTAGAAGAGTTTTTGCGTATCTCGCCCTGGTAAAGAGTGTCAGACTCGGAATCGAAGCAGAAGGCCGTGACCGTTTTCGAGTCTTTCGGGCAAATAAATGCAACCGGCGATTTCGCCGAGGCGTCGGGCGGCGGATAATACTCCGCGCTTATGAGCTCCCAGCCGGAAAAAGATTTGAGTCCAGACGAGCGCGAGTAGTAAAACTCTCCTGAAGCGGGATTCAGGCAATATAAAGCATAGCCGCCTTCATGGCATGAAAACGAAAAGGTGCCGCCGGTTATATTTTCAGGCGCCACGATAGAAGATTTGAAAACCGGATCGCCCCCGGCGCTTGCGTAAAGCTCCAGCGTCAGCTCGTTGAGGTTCAGTTTTATTAAATGCGGCTTTCCGGCGTAAGGCAGGGCGAAATATTGGTAATCGAATTCGGCCGTGGCGGTTAATTCGCGCGGCGCTGAAAAATTATCGTAAGCGTCGAAAGCCGAAATAGAGTAAGCGTAAGTCTTTCCGCTTTCGGCGGTAATGTCGGTGTAAGAAGTTTTATCGGCGGAGATTTTATAAGCGGCGGTTTCTTTCCGGCCGCTTTGCGTGCGCACTATTTTATAGCCTTCGAGATCGTTTTCGGCGTTTTTGTTCCATGAAAGCTCTATTTTCGCGACGCCGGCTTTAGCCCTGAAAGCGGTTACCGGTGCCGGCGGAATATCGTCCCCGCCTTTTTTGATATCTTCTTTTATTCGGGCGATTCTCGCATTTTCGAGCGATTTGCGTTTGTCTTCTTCGCTTTGCACTTCGGCCCTTATAGCCGAATAATCTATCGGGGTTTTACGCGCGGCCTCGCTGAAATCCACTCTCGAGACTTTTACCAGCGGCTTAGCTCCGCCCGCCGATTTGAATTCATATTTGACTATATAAGGTTTTGAGGCGTCCGCCAGCTTATTTTCGCCGTCGCGGCCGTCCCAGATTATGGAGCGTACTCCCTCGAATTCTTTTTTATCTTCGGCGAGCACGCGGACCAATTTGTTTTGATGGTCGTATATTTTAACCGACACGGCGGTATCGGCGGAGTTTATTTCATAATCGAGCTTTACGGCCGGCTCTTTTTGGCCGGGGGCGCCGCCGGCTAATATTTCAGGCTCGGCCGGTTCGGCGTATATAAGCCGGAAAACCGATATATTCCAGAGGCCGCTTCTGGCCGATTCATAGGCTATCATTTTTTTGTCGGGGCTCTGCCTGGGATTTCTGACGCCGTAAACCGCGCCGGGAATGACCGCTTCCATGCGCGAACCGTCGGTATTGACCGATCGGATGGATGAAACTCCGTTCTCTATTTTGGTGAATAAAACCGATGCGCCGTCAGCCGCGAAAGACGGCGTGAATTCCTGGCCGTCCAGCGTTATAGGGCGCATGTCCGCGCCGCGCGGGGAAGAGATCCATAAAGTGTTGGTGTATAAATCTTTTCTGAACGCCAGCATTCCGCCGTCGGGCGAAATCGAAGGCTCGGCCATAAAAGCGTTGGGGTCCGAAAGTATTTTTTCCGCCTTTGAAGTTTTTGCGTCGAACGAATATATATCGTTTCCGGCGCTGAAATAGATTGGCGATGAGGACTCGGGCGCCGAAGGGGAGAGGATGTCGCAGCCGGAGATCACGCAAAGCTTGTTTTCCGGTCCGCCTCCGGCCGGTATTTTAACGAGAAAATAATTATCCGCGTCTTGCGGCTTTTTGCAAGCTATTATATCGCCGGAGGATAAAACGAACGGGTCGCGGTAATCCGCCGACGGATCGTTAGAAATGGCGCGCCGGTTTTTGCCCGATACTTCTACCGAATAGAGCGCGGTTTTATTTCCGGCCGGCGCGGCATAAATTATCGAAGCGGAGTCGGCGGTGAAGCACGGCGCGGATCCGCCTTCGGTGGTGACAAGCGCGTCGCGCCCGGCGGTCATCGAGGAATAATCGGCCTTGAAGGAGAATCGATAAGGCTCTTTCATTACGTTTCCGGCGTTGTCGCGGACGCCGGAAATTTTAACGGCGACGTTCTGGCCGTCAATAAAACCCGGCGGCGCGGGCGTTTTTTTGAAAGGCTCTATTTTCATAAGCTTTTTTGCCGAGTCGTATGTCAGGGCGCCGTCGCCTGCCTGATAAACGTACCCGTCTACTTCGCACTTGATGCTGGCTGCGGCCACGCCGGAACCGTTGAAATCGTCTATGACGGCCGTTATTATTGAACTGTCCGCGGACGAACCGTTTTGCGGAGTGGTTGAAATTACCTGCGGCGGAGTGTTGTCCACTTTGACCCGTACGCCGGAGACGCCGGTGAGGGCGCGTGAGTCTTCGCCGTGGCCGGTTAAGTGAAGATACCACATATCCCCCCCGGCCCCGTCGCCGACCGTGAACGAGGCCGAATCGGCCCCTGAAATTTCGGTACCGGGCGTTCCTAACGGATTATCGTCGATCGCGTATGAAAATTTCTTTATATCGGCGCGGTTTGATTTCCAGCTGAATTTAATGGTTTTCGAGGCCGAGCCGCCCGACGTTATCGCCAGGTCGTCTATGTAATAAGCGGCTCCCGCGGGGTTTCGGCCGTCGGAAACTTCCGCCCAGCCTTCATAATCGAAATCGCAGAAAAATATTTCCTCCACTATCAGCGGAGCGTTTTCTTTAAGTTCCGGGCTGACGTTTTTAATTATTTCAAGTACGTTGATAGTTAAGTTATGCCAGCTGTCGTCGCGTATGAAATTTTGGGCGCCCAGGCAGACGTGGCCGAGCGCGGAGCCGGCAGTCGGCGCCGAAAGCGGTATTTCGAAATACCTTCCGAGCGCTTTGAGCATTATATTCACCTCTACCGTAGCCGGGCAGCGGTAGCTGAAGGACAACACGGGAAATTTCGAAGCGTCGTAAGGGCCCGGATAGATATTTACCGCCATGTCCGAAGGGCAGGTTTTATTGGTGATTTTAGCCGAAGATTCGCCGCCGGCTTTAGCGGTTTTATCCAGAGTTATTTCGACGTTGTTTTGAATGGAGCGGGGAGTCAGAATGCAAGCGCCGTCCTCGAAATCGCATTGCGCAAGGAACGGGTGCGATTCGCAGGAAACTTCGATGGGCGCGGCGGCGGCCTGACGGGGTTTTATTTTAAAACACATCGCCGGGGTGTTTTCGGAAAATTTAACCGTATCGCCTGAAAATGCCGCGAAATAAGTTTTTCCGGCGCCGTTAAAAGCCGCGACCGGCGCGCTTAGAAGGCCTTCGGCTTCTATGGAAGTTTCAAGCATCATCCAGCCTTTGCCGGTGCTGTATTGAAAGAGCGCGACCGATCCGGTATCTAATTTGCGGCCGGGAACGCTTATCTGCAAGCAGGCCGGCAGATCGAATGTAAGCCCGCGAGGCCTGGCTTCGTATAAGGGCGAAATCGGTTCGAAACCTTCGTTTTTAAATTCCGCCCTTTCGCCGTTTAATAACCCGGGTTTTTCGATAAGCGAGCACAGCGTAAAACCTTCGGTAATGCTGTAGGGTTTTACGATAATAGCCGCCAGCCCGTCGGCCGATTCTACGAATTGCTCGCAAGTGTTGGAAATGATCCGGCCTATAATAATATCGCGCGACGCGTGGCGCATATTGCCTTTTTTATCGTACACTTTCAAAATAATTCTGTACGGGCCGTTATAAGCCATGGCTTGAGATTTTTTAGAACGGTCGTATTTATAGCCGAAGTTGGTGCCGGCGTTGAACGACGCAAGATTTCCCATTACGGTGGCTTTGCCGCCGAACGAAAGCGACCGGTTTATTAGGAACTTGGGCTCCATGCAGGTGGCTATAGTTATTTCCGCCGTGTTCGAGGGGTTTAAATTCAGCGCGCTGATAGTATAATGCGAAAAATCCATGCCGAGGGCGTCTCCAAAGATCGGAACGGTCGCGTTGACTATGGAGTTTTTCCATGGCAGCTGGATATCGGCTATGAGCTGAAGAATGTCGTAATCGGCCTCTGCGGAAGCGGCCCCGCCGGCAGCGGTTTTATAATCGAGGGTAAAAGAAGCGCGGCCCGACGGGATCACTTCGCCTTCCTGCGAGGTTAAATCGAATATGAATTCTCCGCCGTCTCCGGCTTTTAATTTTTTTAAGTATGTCCTGGCGTTGGAGTGTTTTACGGTTACCCGGCCTTCGGAAAAAGGCTCCGCGCCGGGAGCTTTAAGAACCAGATGTACGAAAGAGTTTTTATAGACCGTCAAAATATTTTCGACTTTTTCGAAGCGGAACTTCTGAGGGTCGTTGACGGCTTCCGAGCGGGTTATTTTATCTATAAAAACCGTGCCCGAAGTTTTTGCGAAAAGCGCTCCGCATATTTTGCGGCCGCCGAGTTCGAGCGCCGCGGCGGGTATTACCGCGCGATGCCATATTCCCGTCTCTATCGCGAAGGCGCCGGCGTCGAAGCGCGAAAAAGTGCCGGGCATGCCGCCGAAATCTATATCTATATTTCCGAAGTAAGCCCGGTGCTCGCCGGAGCCCGTTTCGTCGTAAAAAGCTATCATGAAAGAAGGCGCGGGATCCGCCGCCGGCGTTTTAACGTAAAAAACTATATTTTCATTAGTGGATACGGCGTAAGAGGAACCGGGATTTATGAAGTATGAAATTTCACGCCCGGCCGAGCTGAGCGCGATCGATTTTGAACCGGAAAAAGATAAGCTGGAATCGAATTTAACCGGCAGTATTTCTTTTGCGCCGGCGGGAATCGAGTCGTCGACGAGGGTATCGCTATTGTCGGCGCGCGATCTGGCGAATAAAATTTCGCTGGTTATTTCTTTTTTTATCCCTTTTTCGATGACGCTGAACGGATACATTTCTTCGATATCTAGCGCGGCCGCATTTACGGTTTCATGGGCGTAAAAAAAGGCGCCGATAAAAATATGCAATGCTATGATACAGAACGATTTATATTTAAAATTCATGGCTATTCGCCGCCTTTCATGTTAAAGTGCGCGGAGGCGCCGGCCGAAGATTTTTCGCCGGGGGCGCCCATGCGGTTGACAGCGTAAACTTTATAAGCGTATATCTTTCCCGCCGAAAGGCCGTAATCTATGTAAGAACAGGTTCCCGCGGGAATTTTCGCCACGGGTTTCGAGTCGCGTTCAACGACGAAATATTCGGCGGCGACGGTATTGTCTTCGACCAGAGGCGGTTTCCATTCCAGAGTGATTTTCGTCAGCCCGGAAGTCAATTTTAAATCCCTTACCGGCCCGGGCGGAGCGGAAGGCGTGACAGCGAGCGTGACCGACGGCGCGCCGGCATTGGAGTCCGCGTCGAACGCCTTTATGTAGTATTCATATTTGACGCCGTTTTTAAGGTTTTCGTCCCTGTAGGCTAAAGCGCCGTCGATAGAGGCGATTTTTTTCCCGTCGCGGTAGACGGCGAAAGAACTTGCCGGTTTGCCCTGGGCGGCCTCCCAGCTTAATTCCGTGCCGCGGTCGAGAGCGGCAACTTTGAATTTAACGGGCGGCCCGGGCGCGCAGTATTTAAAGTAATCGCCGCCGGCTATCGATTTAAGCGCGGTCGCGGCGGCCGTCCGGACCGCTTCTGAAATATCGGAAGTCGCTATGGAAAGGCCTTTTATAAAATTGTGCGAGTTGATCGCGGCGCAGGCTTTTATTAACTCGATTTTTTTAAATTCATCCGCTTTTACGACGGCGGCGTTTAAAGCTTCGCCGATTATATCGATGGACGAAGAGTCTTGATAGTACCCTAAACTCCTTGCCGCGTAGGCCTGATTAATTTCGCTTTTAGATTCGGCGATTATATTTTTCAGGCTCTGGCGTATTTCGCTCAAAACGCCGAGCTTATATAACGCGCCGCTCGACGATTCGAGAAGAACTGCGTTTCTGGAATTTTTGATAAATTCAAGCAGTTTGGCTGCAGCGCGCTTTTCCCCGGAAACCGCGAGCGCCTCGATGAGAACCGCCTTTATTTCGTCTTCAAGATCGGAAGAAAGCGATTTGAGTATTTCGGCGCGCGCGTATTCGTCGGCTATGACGATTCCGGCAAGGCATTTAGCAGCCTTTCGCCTTAAATAATAATCTTTTTCGGTTTTTAAAATATTAAGGTAAGCCGCTACGCCGTCTTTTGAAATTTTTGAAATCGTTTCAAGAATCCGGTTTTTTATATAGCCGTCCCGCGTCTGCTTGAGATAAGCCGCAAGCGCGGCAGCGGCCGCAGGGTCGCCTATTTTTTCCAGCAGCGATAAAATTTCGAATTTAAAGCCGCTGAATTTGTCGTCGGTTTTAATAATGAGGTCCGTAAGCGGCCGCGTAGCCGCCGTGCCGAGCCGCGCGAGTTTTTCGGCCGTAATGTAATCGAAAAGTTCGCTGCCGGCCAGTTCTAAAACCGAACCGTCCCGTTTTAAAAGTTCAGCCAGGGCCGAGCAGCCGTCATAATCGGCCAGCAAAAACGAAATGAGAAGGGCCGTTTTTAAATCGGCTTCGCGGTATGCGCCGAATTTTTTTAAAAGTTCGGTTTCGAGTAGTTTTGCGTTTTGCTTATCGCTGGCGTATGCGTAAGATTTTATAATGCGCGAAAGAGCCTTGAAGCGGTTTTTCGAATTTTCGCCGGGCGGCGCGTCCAGCAGTTTTGAAAACGCTTCGAACCCGAATGACGCCAGGCAGTCCGCGACGTAATAGGAATCGTATCCTTCCTGCGAATCCAGCATCGTTATAAGGGCGGGGATCGCGGCCGAAATTTTGAATTTAGAAACGGCTTCCATGGCGGCGGAAACAAGTCCCCGGTCTTTCGCGCGAAGCGCTTTTAAATAAACGTCGCTGGCACCGGGGATTTTTTTATTTATCAAAACGCCGATAAGCCTTTTTTGCATCGATTCAGGATTACCCTCGCGCCTGGCCGCGGCGAGCAATTCGGCTTCGCATTCCGCGGCCGAATTCATAATGGCGTCAGATGCGCTGCGGGCGTATTCCTCGCGGCCGAGAAGTTCTATAGCCAGCGCCATGTCTTCGCGGTTTCTGGATAATGCCAGAAAACGGCAGATATAAGAATGGAAAGCCTTCGTTTTTTCATCAGGCGCAAAATCCCGGGCCAGAGATTTTTTAAGTTCGGCCGCGATGTTTTTTAAGGCCCTGTCCAGCAGGAGCGGAGGGGCTTCTACGTCACGCCGGCCGCGCCCGTAATAAGAAACCGGCGGGAAAAAATTTTCGTCCATGCGCGAAATCAATCCGATATCATCGGCGAGCAGCTCCATAAAAGGCTTTTGAATCCCCTGCCGGTATAATATTGACGATATTACAGCCTTCGTATCCCCGCTCGATTTTTTTTCGAGCTCCAGAAAATCGAAAAGCGTTTCGTTTGACATATTTCTTAACGCGTTAAATATTTCGTTCCGCTCTCGATGAACTAATAATTTGGATAAAAGCCATTCGAGGCTTTCCCGTGTTTTTATTTCTCCGATTTCGCTTATGGCGCGGCGGTGGAATTCTTTTAGCTTTTCATCTTCGGCGATTTTCTGCAGATATCCAGGAGCGCTTTCGCCGCCTGTTTCGGCCGTCATGGCCAGATATTCGGATGCCGCGTAACCGCCGTTCGGGGAGGCGGAGTATTTTTCGAACAGGCCTTGAATCAGTTTCAAGCCGGTTTCACCGCTGGCGGCGAGCGAGCGCAACGCGTTATTTTTGACGGCGTAATTTTCGGATTCGCAAAATTGCTCTAAATATTTGAATCTTTCAGAATCGCCGCTTTTTATATAAGCCGTAAACAATTGCTCCGGCGGCTCGAAAGTTTTTGCGCCGGGCTTCGCGGCTCCGGAAATTATTTCACGAAGCGCTTCGCCAGAAAGATTTTCAGCCGCGGTTTTGACAAGCGCGGCGCAGTATTTTATTTTATCGAGCTTATCGCGGTAGTAAGAAGCGAAGGCTTTTTTTAATTCTTCGCCGCCGCAGACAGTAATGTATCCGCCGGCCATTTCGAGCAGCTGGCCGTTGTCGTTAGCGTCGGAAGAATCTATAAGGCCGGTTATGAATTTTAGCTTTTCTTCCATGGCTGGCGTTTTGCAAAGCCTGGCCAGGAAAATGCCTTCGATGTATTCGTAGTTCCACCCTTTATGCTCTTTAATAACCGCGTCGATGAATTTTATATCGGCAGCGTCCGCAGCGCATAGCGTTTCAAAGTCGAGAGAGTATAAATAGGCGTTTTTGGGAAAAGCTTTTTTAACGTCGAAATATCCGTTAGCTATTATCCGTTTTACGAAATCGTTTTTTCTTTTCAGGTCCATGGCGTCGAACCCGGCCGCGCCAGCGTCGAATTGCGAGCAAATGCGGAACGCGCATTCGGCGTAAAAATCGGGGGTAATGTTTCCATTCTTGACGGCTGTTTTTATGATCGATTCGGCTTCTTCGAATTCGTTTATGCCGCAGTAAGAAAGATACGAATTCAAGCATTTTTCGAATGATTCGCCGTCAGAGGATTTTTTGTTTTTTTCGCCGGCGCTTAAAAGCGATTTAAGCTTTATTAAGGCCTCTGTTTTTAAATCCGCCCGCGTTTTTGATCCGTCCGATAATTTTTTTGCGTCTTCTTTTTTATAAGCGCCCACGGCGGCGTACCGGGCGTTAAAATCCCTGACAGCTTCTACGGCCGGGCGGAAATTTTTCAGTTCGTCCGATGTCAGCGCATTAATAAATTTTTCGCCGGCCGGATAAAAATCGGTTATAAAATCGTTGCTGAAGCCGGCTTCGAGCAATTTAAAAACGTCCGTCCGATTTATCGTTTCGGTTTCGCTCACGTGCAGCGAAGCGGGCGCGTATATTCCGTTTTTATAGAAAAGTGCGGCGAACAAAACGGCGTTATCGCCTTCCGGCCTGGATTTGACATAAAACTCTTTTAAAACATCTATGTTTTTCGATGTAACGCTTCGTCTTAAAAACCGGATTATTTTTTCTCCGCATGTTTTTATGTCGAAAGAAGAAAGGTGATATTTTATGGTTTCTTCGTCCGCGGGAATATTAAAAAATTCCGACAGCGCGGGGGCGGCCGCCGGATATCTCTGCATAAGGCCGGATAACGCTTTTTTGTGGTTGTCGCTTCCCGGGTTTAAAAGTTCGCAGGCGGTCATGAGCCGCGGCGGAGCGTCTTTAAAAAAATCCTCCGCGCCTTTTTCAGAAGGGATTTTTGAAAGTTCTGAAAATTCCTTCAGATAAGGCTCTATATAGCCTCGAGCTATGAATTCGGCGCATTCGCCGTTATTCACGCATGAAAACGCTTTGAGAACAGCCAGTTCGCGTTGAGAATCGCCCGCGGAATTTTTCAGGGCGGTTTTCAACGATTCGAAAGCCGCGCTCACGTCGATTTTGGCCAGCAGAGCCGCGGCCTCGCCTATAAGCGCCGTTTCGCCTTCGGGCTGGCAGATGAATTCGTTTAATGTGGCGGCGCCGACCGCAGTCTTTAATTCCGCCATGCGTTCGCCCGCGGCTCTTATGAGCATAAGTTTTGCGTCCGCGGGAAAGCGGTCGTCTTTAAGCGCCGCAATAAATTCCTGCGGGTCTTTGCTTACAAGCTGTGAAATTTTTTCGGCCGCATATCCGAATTCTTCGCTGCCCGCATTTTTAACGGACAGCAAATATTTTTTTAGATTTCCGCTTGCCGCGTCGAATTTTTTCTGGAATATAAGCGAATTTTGATATTCGCGGCTCGACTCGTAATCGCTGAATTCGACGAGGCCGGCATCGTTTTTCAGCTCAGGCATTTCATTTATAGCGGCGATAATCCGGCGCTTGAGTGATTTTATGAACCCAGGAGGGCATGATGAAGAAAAAGCCGCGAGCTTTTTTATTAAAGCGCTATTTCCCGTGCGTATTATTTTTTCTATCATTCGATTTTGAAAATATTCCGGTTGTGATTTGATAAAGTTAAAAAACGCCTTCGTACTTTCTTCGGTTTTAAAGCATTCTTCGCTAATATCGAAAGACAGGTAATGCGATGAGATTATTTCCCGGTTGTCCATTAAGCTTTTGGCCGCTTCGGGTGTATTTATAAATTGAATAAAACGCTCTTTTTCGCCGTTTAAATAAAACGCCAGAGGCATTAAGACCCCGTAATCGCCGGTTTCGGTTTCCGCGAGTTTTTTGAAATCTTCGTTTTTAAGGTTTTGCGACAGCGTTTCGAATGCGATGCGCTCGAGATAAGGCTCGTCCGATTTAAAAGCCTCTTTTACGCATGCATAAACGGCTTTCATTTCATCGGTTTCCGGTTTGCCGTATGAGAAATTCAAAGATTTTACAAATTCCGCAAGCTTTCTTAAATAGAATTTTTTATGGCGCTCGCCGCTTATTTTTGAATATGCCGCTAAAGCTATCCGGGCGGAGTTTTGAGGATAATAGCGAAGATATTCAAAGCCGTCGGAGACTTCGGCCGTATTTGGCGAAACCAGAAGCTTTTCCAGGTCGATTATGAATTTGTCGCTTGCGCATCTTGCGGCGCAGTTTCTGATGAAATTATAAAAAGGAGCGTTAGCGCCTTCTGAATCGGTTTTTTGCATGAGAGCGTAAAGATAATCATAAGCCGCGCCGGTTTTGAGCGAGGATACCGAATTCAAAATATCGCGGCCGTAGTCGAGTTCGTTTTTTGAAACGGCTTTTTCGTATTCGGCCGCGAGCAGCTCGACGCCTTCGGGAAGGCGGGCCAGCTCATATAGCAGCTCTTTTTTGACGGCGGCGTTTTCTTCCGATTTAAAGCGCGATATGAAAAACGCCTCGGCCGTTTTATTTTTTGCGGCCGCTATAGCCTTTAAGCTTGTTATGTAAAGTCTTTCGGAAGTTTTACAGATATCGGAGGCCGCAAAATTTTCGGCGATTCGTTGAACCGCCGTGACTTTTTCACTTCCGGCCGCCGAAAGATAAGCTCTGAAAGTACTTAAAATGCTCATTTTACTGTAATAGCCGATTTCAGGGTCGTTAAGGATAACGCCAGCGAGTTCGTGGGCTTTTTCATTTTCGCTTTTTAAAAGCCGTGAGATAAGAAAATCGAATTCATCGACGGTAATGAAGGTATAGTAAAGCCTTTTTTTTATGGCTTCGATATCGCTGCCTGAAAGGTTTTTAAATTTGATTTCGATTTCGGATGAGCCCGTTTTCCATCGCTCGTCGAGCCGCGCGAACGGCCCTTCGGCCTCGAAGTTATAGTCCGGGGCTGCATAAGCGGCGGCAGTAAAGGCTGTTAATACGAGCGCGGGCGAAAGGATAAAAAAGATAAGCTTCTTTAGATTGAAAAAGCGTATTATGGTAAAAAGCTGAATCGGTCTCATTTATAGCATCCTTTTATTAATTTTTCAAAATTATTTTTTTATACTAACAAAATTTATCAAAATTGTCAAAATAATACCGAAAAATAAAATGGATTATGATAAATAAAATTTTAAGAACCGTTAAGAGAAATTATTGCGATCGGTTAATATTGAATTTAATATTATGCGCCGCCCTATCTATATTGATGAGCGTTTCGCGGTTGGAAGCGTCCGGCGAAATTATCCTCGCGCCGTTAAATTCTGGTTTTAAATTGTCCGCCGCTTATGAAGGGCGTTTCAATATAATCGATCCCGGCGATTCCACTGGACGGCATGCTATTTTTAATATTTTATGGCTCGATCTTAAAAAAATCGAAACCGGCGAAATAAACATTTTCGCTAAAGCCAGGGCGCTCGGTTTTGAGGGCGATTCTTCGGTCAAAAGCCATAACGCTATGAACGATCTCGAGGCGCTTACTTTTAACGAGGCATATATTAATAAAGCATCGGAAAAATATGAATTCGATTTCGGTATGTTTCACAAAAAATTCGTTATGGATAACCGCGGCGAATTATTCGATCTGAGCGATCTTACCTACGGCTTCGATGTAATGAACCGGATCGAGGACAAAAAAGCCAGAGGCAGCGTTTTTTATAAGAAAAATATAAGAAAAGGGATCCGCGCTTTTTTTAACTATCAGTTTAATGTCGATTATTCAAGTTCGCTCAAAACCGCGGGATTCAATTATAAAAAATTAACTTTTTTCAAGGCTTTCGATAGTTTCAGGGATTATTTCGTCGCCGATTACAGAAGCGACGAAACTCGAAAAGTAAACTATTCGGCTTCTTATCGAAACAATAAATTCAATTATCTGGGGCCTTTCGATCAATATAAGCTGGGAGCGGATTTGAACCTTAACGCTTCGATAATGAAGCGCAAAATTACCCGGCTGAGCCTGGAATTTCTTTCAAACAGCACGTCCAACGGATATTTTCATTTAAAGCGAAACGCGGCGGATTTAATGGCGGCTAACGTGATATTTTTCTACCAGAAACATATAGGCGCTTTAAAAATAGAGTCGGAGCTTAACGACAGGTTTAAAACTTCGCTGACGCTTGAATCATATTTTTCAATAACGCCCGGGTTTGGAGTCGAAGACGGCCTGGCGGCAGGCCCCGGACGGGTTAAAATGTATAAAATGGCCGCCCTGTCGCATTATAAAAACACGACGGTGGAAACGGCCATTTTAAAAACTTCCGGTAATGACGGGTCTTATCTTTTGAAAGAAAACCTTAATTTCAGGGTCAGGGTTCTATATCCATTTTAATATCTATTTTCTTTATCAGGACATAATTGTAAAGAGTATTGTAAAGCAGCATCGCTATCGTCATCGGGCCGACTCCGCCGGGAACCGGAGTTATCCATGAGGCGGCCTTGGAGGCCGAGTCGAAATCGCAGTCGCCGCAGGTGAGCTGCTTTTTATCCGGAGTTTCGATCCTGTTTATGCCTACGTCCACGACCACGGCGCCGGGCTTGATATATGAGGCGTCGATCATGTTGGCGCGTCCTATGGCCGCTACGAGTATGTCAGCGCGCCGGGCGACGTCTTTTAAATTAAGCGTTTTGGAATGGCACACGGTAACCGTGGCGTTTTCTTTGAGCATCAAATAAGCCAGAGGCTTTCCGACTATATTAGAACGGCCAATTATGCAGACTTCTTTAGACGCGACGCTTATTTTATAATATTTTAATAATTTCATCACTCCCAGAGGCGTGCAGGGAATAACGGTGGTTTCGTCGCCTAAAAACATGTGGCCGATGTTCTGCGGCAGAAAGCAATCGGCGTCTTTGGCCGGGTCTATAAACGAAAGTATTTTTTTTTCGTCGTAATGTTTCGGAAGAGGAAGCTGAACGAGTATTCCGGCTGTTTCCGGATCGGCGTTTTCTTTTTTGATCAATTCTATTATTTCGGATTCCGGCGTTTGCCCGTCAAGAATATGTGTTCTTGTAGCGATTCCCGACTCCGAGCACGCTTTTTCCTTCATGCGGACATACATTGCGGAAGCCTTGTTATCGCCGATAAGAAAAGCGGCAAGGCGCGGGGGCGGGGCGCCGGTTTTTTTCAGCTGTTCTATTTTTTCTAAGATTTTCGCGCGGTAATATGAGGAAGCCTGCTTTCCGTCGAGTAATTGCATAATTTCTCCTTTGGCCGTTATAAAGTCCGGAGGATATTATATCAAACTTCGGCGGAATTTTCAATCATAGAATTTATAAGAAGGGCCAGTGAAAAAATATTATACGGTTTGGATACGAAAGCGTTTATCCCGCTTTTTTTTATTTTTTCGTTTAAATCGGTTTCGAGGCTCCCGGTCAAAGCCAGAATAGGGACTTTTTTATCGCCGCTCCTGATGAGCTCCGCGGTTTCATAGCCGTTTAAACCGGGCATGTTTATATCGGTTATCACTATGTCGAATTTTTGACTTTTAAATACTTCAACGCCTTCGGCTCCGTTATTTGCGCAGCGTACTGTATGGCCCAGTATTCTGGAAAATACCTCGAATAAAATATAGGAATTCGTCATATCGTCGTCTATTACGAGGATATTGTAGCTGGTTGATTCATTGAGACAGTTGGTTTGCCGTGAATTTTTGCCGGCGGTTTTTACTTCCATGACGGCCTCGCTTTCTATTACTTTTGTCAGTGTTAAAGCAACAGCCGTGCCATAAATTTTATGATAATCGATTCATGAAATGATTGGATTGAAGCTTATAGTCGATGCTGATTTTTTTATCAGCATTAATCTGGTGTTGTATTTTGCAACACGCCTGTTGTAATCGCCAACGCATAATGTTTAAGCCTTGCTTAATTTCAGTTGACAATTAAACTCTAATTTAATATAATAAGCATGCTAAAGTTAAATACATATGTTCAAAAAGTAACATAAGATAATGGAGCCCAAAAATGAATATTGGCTTTTTTTTGAAAAAAATTAGAAAAGAAAAGCATTTTACGCTTAATGAAGTCGCTAAAAGCACAAATTTTACGGCAAGCCTTTTATCCCAGATCGAAAACGACAAAACTTCTCCGTCGTTAAATTCGCTGGAAACTCTTTTGCGTTATTATAAAATCAATATTTCTGATTTTTTCAAGCAGGTAGAACAAAAAAGCCATATTTTCGTCAAATGTTCCGATAATGAAACTTTCGAGAATCAAGCATCCGGCGTAACGCTTACCCTGCTGGCTTCAAAACTTGAAAACAACGTTCTCGAGTCTTATCTGGTTACGCTGGAAGCCGGAGCCACGCTCAACTTCGCTAAACTCAAGCCGGATTTAAGCGGCGAAAGGTTTATATATTTGCTTCGCGGTTCTGCGCAGGCAAAATTAAACGACAGTGAGTACTCTGTAAAGCCTGGCGATTCGCTTAACTTCAAATCATATATAGCCTGCTATATAAAAAATGATTCGCATTCCGAAAAATGCGAATTCATTGTTTCGGGCAATCCGCCCGTTTTAATTTAATATACGGATTTGGCAAAAGAAGAAGCAGCCAGCCTTTATTTAAATATCAGATCATAAGCGTCGATGGCAATTTGAAGCTCTTCGTTGGTCGGAACCACCACAATGGTGGTAGGAGAGTAATCTGTAGATATGATGCCTTCTACCGCGCCGAGGGCCGAATTGCGTTCGTAGTCCATTACTATGCCTATGTTTTCCAGCCTGTGGCAGATTCTTTCGCGCATTTTAACCCCATACTGCCCTATTCCTCCGGTAAAAATAAGAACATCGACTTTTACTATATTGGCGGCGTATGCGCCGATATATTTTCTTATGCTGTGCGCGTAAACGTCGAGCGCTTCCTGCGCATTCTGGTCTCCCGCGTCGGCGGCTTTTTCGATGTCGCGAAGATCGTTTGAAATGCCGGAAAGCCCTAATAACCCTGATTTTTTATTTAATATGGTATTTATTTCTTTTATCGAGAGCCCCAGGTTTTCGGCGAGGTAAATCACGATGGCCGGGTCTATGTCGCCGCAGCGTGTTCCCATTACGAGGCCTTCAAGAGGAGTGAATCCCATGGAAGTATCGATGGATTTTCCATGAAAAATAGCCGTTATAGATGCGCCGTTGCCGAGGTGGCATGAAATTACGTTGGTGTTGTCGCTGGAGCGCTGCAGCAGGCGCATGGCTTCGTTAGCTACGAAACGGTGGCTGGTGCCGTGAAACCCGTATCTTCTGATTTTATGCTTCTGGTAAAATTCGCGCGGGATGCCGTACAGATAAGCGCTCGGCGGAAGCGTCTGATGGAAGGCCGTGTCGAAAACGGCGACCTGTTTTTTCCCCTTTAAAACTTCGGACGCCGCCCGTATGCCTATCAGGTTGGGCGGATTATGCAGCGGGGCGAGCTGGATATTGTTTTCAACCGCTTTGATAACTTTTTCGTTTATTATTACCGATTCGCTGTATTCTTCGCCGCCATGGACCACGCGATGGCCGATGCCGTCAATTTCGTCAACGCTGTTTAAAAATCCGTTTTCTTTCGAAGTCATCGCGGAAACCATAAGGCGCATCGCTTCGTTGTGATCAGCGATCGGTGTTTCCAGTTCGTATTTATGGCTTCCGCCGTTTTGCGTTATTTTGCCGGTTTTTTCGCCTATGCGTTCCACCAGCCCTTTGCCCATGCTGACGCGCTCGGGCATCATATAAACTTCATATTTTAATGACGAGCTGCCGCAGTTTATAACGAGAATCCTTTTGAAATTTTCACTCATTTCTATCCCCCGTTTTTTATTTATTTAGGGCTTGACATCGCTTTAATTATTATAACCTTAAATACCGCATTTTGTCCACATTAAATATTAAGAATTTAAAAAACAATTATTTCAAGATATTTCATAATTATTTTTATAATTATGTTGAAATTAAACAATTTAAAATATATAATATGCGCGGCGAAGAAGTCGCATTGCGGTTTAGAGGTTTGCGGGAGCCTATAGCTTTTGAATTTGAATAATTATACGGGTGAAAACATGGAAATGGAAATTCTGAAACATAACGATTTTAGCGGAGCCGTCGTCGCTTATTTAAAGGGAGTCGTCAACGGCGAATCGTCCCAGGTGTTTGAAAAACGCATACTCGATCTAATCGCGTCCGGCGAGAAGCTTTTTATTTTCAATCTGGCGCAGGCCGAATACCTTACCAGCGCGGCGTTCAGAAGTCTTATGGTCGTGGGCAAAATGCTCAAAATCAAACGCGGCCGGCTCGCTATAACCAACTGTAACGATTCGGTCAAAGAAGTTTTTAAGTTAATGAATTTTGACAGTATTTTCGTTATGTTCGAAACGGAAGAAGAAGCTTTGAAAGAAATCGGCGCACCGTCCGGCGGAAAATTTTATTGATGCAAAGCGTTTCCGGCGGAAACATAAGATAATGCCGGATTATTTCAACGGGTAAGCTTTTGAAAAAATAAGCAGGTTGTTATAAGGGTTTATTTTACTATTTTCCGTGCTTAACGTTTTATAATCGGCCGTAAAACGCCGCAGCGAAGCCTCCAGGCTGTCGTCGTAAAGTCCGTCATAAACCGCGTCGGCGGAGCCTTTTTTATAAAGCGCATCGAGGGCCTTTTTGATTTTTTTAATGCGCTCGTCCGATTCGCCTTTTCGCAATTCGAAATTGAAATCTTCGGGATAAATGTACAGCGCTTTGCCGTCCCATTGGCTGGTTAAATCTTCTTTTTTCGCAAGGCAGATTCCTATGGATGGATCGACGTATTCGTACAGATGCTTTCGCTTTCCGATATATGTGACGAAATGCTCTTCATTAAAACTTAAAACGCATGGAAGATCGAGTTTTTCGACGTCCTCGAACGGCATTTTAAAATAACGCGCATATACGCTTTTATCCAGAGAAGCTGCTGCGAGTGCCAGTTCGTCTCCCGTGGTGCCTGTGTATCTTGTGCGCGCGGCTTTTGCAGCTTCGTTTTCCGTGATTTTTCTGCCGTGCAGTATAAAAAGATTCGCAAGGGACGACGGACCGCAGGAAGACTGAAAGGTCTGAATGACGAAACCGTCTTTCATCTGGTTACGGCAGAGAGCGTAAATGGGGCGGGTATAAAAATGTTCGAAATACAGAAATAAAGAAAACAATAAAACTGCGGTTATATATAATTTTCGCCTGAGATTCAGCGGCTCCGCATGATAAAGCCCGGAAGCGAATCCCGTAAGGCAGGCGAAAAGCGACTCGACGCCGTACCACTTGAAATGAGTGGCGTGGATGCGTATTATCTGCGGAAGCAGAAGCTCTATGTCGAAAGAAAGCCTTATGAAGGCGGCCAGGGCTACGCATGATATAAAAATCCCGGCGAGCGCCGCGTTTATTTTAAAGCTGAGGCCGTTATCGCTAAAAACGCTGCCATAACGGTTAAAAACGGCTTTCCCTATTCTAAAGCCGATATAAAAATATAATATGAAGCTCAATTTTAACGCCAGCATAAAATCTCCGGAAAATTTTTATCTAGAAGTGATATAAGCGATCGCGAATATTATTAGCAAAGTGGCGGTGATGGCCGCGAACGCTACGAGCGGGTGCACTTCGCCTTCACGGCGCTGATATGAGGAAAATATCGAATCTATGCCGTCGAAGTACACGCTTACAGAGCCGCCTTCGACCCGCGCTTTTAAAATGCATTCGGGATGGCATTCGGCGAACTGGCAACCCATTACGGCGGCCATTCCGCGTGCTTTTTCGTTCATCTCGTAAAGCCCGTCGCGGCTGGAGTTGCTCAAGTCGGTAAAGACGCCGTGGTTATCCACTACGACAATTTTATATTCCCACCAGACGCGTCTTTTGCTGTGCCTTTTGCGGCCGGTGACGCCGATGGCGATTATCTGCTCGCTGCTTAAATATTCGGTGATTTTAACGAATGAAAATATTTTGAAGTGGTAAAAAATTTTCTTTAATCTCGTGTTGAAGATATAGTAATTATTGGTAAAAAGCCAGCATAAAAAAGACGCCGCCGCAGAGAATAACGCGTAAGGAACGTACGCGAGCAGATGCGGCGAAGGCGGATAATGGGTGCGCGTGCTTTTGGAATAGTGGCCGTAATTGCCTTCGGAGTAAAAATAAAAAGCCGCGAATAAGAAGGCGACCGATAATATCACCCAGAGCCACTCCAGCGGGGTGGTAAGGTCCACTTTTATATTTTCCGGCATCGAGCTTATATCGGCATGTTGAGGGCCGTATACGCAAGGATCCGATGTGCGGCCGGGAGCAGCGCCGCCGTCCGGTTCGAGAGAGCCGGAAGAACCGTAACCGCCTGAATATTGGCCGCCGTCTCCGGGTTCGGGTTTTGAAAAAGCAGAGCGTCTGCGTGGCGTGTCAGGCATTTTTGATTCTCCTGTTCATTAGTCGATAACTATGAAGATTTTTTAGTAATGTTATCATAAAAATATTTAAAATTCAACCGTGCGCTTATTTAAAATATTTACCGCCGCTTAGACGATAATGTGCATTAACATCTTGTAAAAAAAAGAAAGATATGATAGAATTTACCAATCATTGAAGAGGTGTTTTATGAGTAACGAAGAATTAAAAATATTCGAGAAGCCTTCTATAAAAGATATTAAAGAAAAGCTTAAAAGCCCGCAAGGGTTTAAAATCCGGTTTTCACTGTGGCAGAAGCTGCTGGCGGCGTTCGTGATACTGATCGTCGGTTCGGTGCTGCTGCTGGGCTCTATAGCCATCAAGTCCGAAAAAGACGTCATCCAGAAAAAAGTTATCGAATCGTGCTTCGAAATAGCCGATATCATATCTCATGAAATCGGTCAGCTTATAGAAAACGCCAACAGGATACTTATTTCAACGTCAAAAGTGCCCGCCGTCAGATCTTTTGACGTGGTAACCATCAAGGCCATATTCGAATCGCTGCTTTCCAACTTTAAAATTTTTACCAGAATAGCCATAATCGATATGGACGGAAACGAAGTTTACGCCACCCTTCACGATTCTACTCCGCTCACTTCGAAAGTCCTTCATTCCCTTATCGTTAAGGGCAACTATAACGCCTATTACCAGTCCGATATTTACTTCGTAGACGGCAACCTGCCGACGCTCACCATGGCGATTCTGGTCCGCGATTCGGCTTTCAAGGTCAGCGGAATCCTTATCGCCGACCTGGACCTGCGCATGCTCTGGCCTATTATAGACCGCGTGCAGCTTGGGAAAACGGGCGTTTCTTATATAATAAATTCCGAAGGGGCCGCCGTGGCTCATTCGACCGACAAAACGCTTATAGGCAAAAAGCTTTCCGGCTCGCAGTACCTGCTTTCAAAGATCGCCGAATCTAAAATCGACAGCTCCAGGGACTCGGGCGTACTTAAAGCCACGCTCAACTCTTCCGACGAGAACCTGCTTTTGTACGCGGCTTCGCCGCTCAATAAATTCAAGCCCACTCAAAATTATTCGAGCATTTATTTCCCGCCGGCCTACGTCGTGCTCGAACAGACCAAGCAGGAAGCCTTTCTGGAAGCCGAACTGCTTCAAAAACAGGTATGGTATTTCGTCTTCGTGTGCCTTATAATCGCGGTCATAATAGCGCTGATAATCGCGGTAAGTTTTACGCGCCCTATATTCAAGCTCGTCGACGACGCCAACCGCATATCCAGGGGCGATCTGGCCACCGCGGTGGCCGTGCGGGCCAACGACGAAGTGGGGCAGCTCGCCTATAACTTCGACCTGATGCGCCAGAACCTCGCGTATAAGGTGTGGGAGCTTGAAACCATAAACGAAGTAGGCCAGAAGATTAGCTCGGTGCTTAATCTTGAAGACCTTATGAAGCTGATACTTTCCAAATATATCGAAACCATAGGCGCTGACCGCGCTTCGGTAATGCTTTTCGACGAGGAGACGGGCAAGCTTACGGCGAGCATCGCGAAAGTTTCCGCGTCCGATCTGGAAAGCTACGACGTGGACGTCAACGAAGGGCTTAGCGGCCACGTTTACCAGACCGGGAAACCTCTGCTTATAACCGACGCGCAAAATTCCGATATCCTGCGCAAATTTAAAAAAGGCGAAATATATCCGGGCACGCTTATTTCCGTTCCTCTGATCGTTAAAGAACGCATCATCGGCGTGGTTAACGCCACAAAATCCATACCGGACTATTTCGGCGAACGCGAATTTTCGCTTTTTAACTCGCTTTCCGTTCAGGGCGCCATCGCCATCGATAACGCTATTTTATATAAGCTGGCCATAACCGACGGCCTTACCAAGCTCTACCTGCACCGCTATTTCCAGCAGCGCCTGAGCAACGAGCTTTCGCGCTCCGAGCGCTACGGATATAAATTCTCGCTCATTCTCACAGATATCGACCATTTTAAAAAATTCAACGATACATACGGCCATCAGGTGGGCGACCAGGTGCTTCGCGAAGTGGCCAGAATCGTTCAGCAGAGCGTCCGCGAAGTGGATATCGTGGCCCGCTACGGCGGCGAAGAATTCGTGGTTATCTGCCCGGAAAAATCAAACGAAGAAACGGTCGTTCCGGCCGAGCGCATAAGAAAAGCGGTGGAATCATATCAGTTCATGGTCGACGGCAAGCGCGTGCCAATAACGATTTCGCTCGGCGTTTCAGAGTTCCCTTCGGATTCGAAGGATAAAAAAGACCTTATAGAATGCGCCGATATCGCGCTTTACTCTTCAAAGCAAAACGGCCGCAACCGTTTCACCAGGTTCAGCGACATACCGCCGAATATGCGCAGCATCAAAGAAATGAAACATTAAAGATGCGGTTAAAGAAAGAGGAATTTATATTTTAGCGGAGCTTATAGACACCCATGCCCATTTAGACGGGCCCGAATACGGCGCGGAAAAACTCGCGGCCGTTATAGAAAACGCCAGAAATTCCGGAATTAAAAAGATAATTTCTGTAGGCTGCAACGAGAGCACTTCTTTAAAAAACGTAGAACTTTCGCGCGCCAATAAAAATTATATTTTCGCCACTTACGGTTTCCACCCTCACAACGCAGAAGAATTCGATGAGCATCGCCATTCGCGTCAGCTCGAAGAGCTCGTTAAAAGTTCGGCGGTCGTGGCGGTCGGCGAAATCGGCCTCGATTATTACCGAGACCTTTCTCCGCGCGATATCCAGAAAAAAGTTTTTTTAAAACAGCTTTACATGGCACGCGAACTCGGTTTTCCCGCCGTGATCCATATCCGCGACGCGTTCGAAGATTTCAAGAGTTTCGCGGGGAATGTCGATTTTAAAGGCGTCATACACTGTTATTCTGGCGACGCCGATTTTGCCGGCTGGGCCGTGGAGCGCGGTTTATATATTTCTTTCACGGCGAGCATCACATATCCATTAAAAAACATATACCGCGCCGCCGAAAAGCGTAAAATTTCGTTCAGGGAGGCCCTCAGCGATAAAAGCCTTCACGAAGGCCAGCCTCAGCAGGTGTTCGATATTATTTCCCGCGTTCCAGCCGAAAGGATAATGGTCGAAACCGACTGCCCTTATCTTTCGCCGCACCACATGCGCGGCAGGCTCAACGAACCGGCGAACGTATCGGCCGTCGCCTCCGCCATAGCGGATATAAAAAATATCGACTACGGCTCTTTCTGCTCATTGAGCACCGCCACGGCGGAAAAGTTTTTCGGAATTTAATTTAATGCGACATAATAAAGAGGTTAAAAAATGCGCGTAAAAATATTGATTATCAACGGGCCTAATCTGAACATGCTAGGCGTGCGCGAAACGTCGATTTATCCGCAGGCGACGCTAGAGCAAATTATCGGCGCGGCGGCGGAATACAAATACGAAATGCCTGTAAAGGTTGACCATTTTCAATCCAACCACGAGGGCGGGCTTATAGACCGCATTCAGCAGGCCCGCGGCGCTTACGACCTGCTTGTCGTCAATGCAGGCGCGCTCACCCATTATTCCATAGGCCTGCGCGACGCCCTGCTCGCATGCGAAGCGCCTTTCGCCGAGGTGCATTTATCCAATATTTTCGCCAGGGAACCCTTCCGGCGCGTTTCCGTCCTGTCCGATATCGCCTTCTGTGTTATAAGCGGCGCCGGGGAGGCGTCTTACACGCTGGCTATAATAGCCGGATTGAATTTATTGAAAAAGAAATCAAAAGAAAAAAAGAAATAATCTTAATTATATTAAAATCTGAAAGCAATAAAAAGAAAGAGGAATTTATGCAATTTTTATCTTCCAACGAATTCAACGAATATCTCTGCCGTGAAAAGCCGCTGGTGGAGGCTATGGCCAGCCCTAAAGACCAGGTCCAGCCGAACGGCATAGAACTCACTCTGCGCGAGGTTTCAAGGCTCAAATCGGCCGGCCGCATCGCTGTTTCAAATAAAGACCGGGCCGTGTCGGAAACGGAAAAGATAGATTTCGACGAAAAAGGGATGGTATTTCTTCCTAAAGGATGCTATATGGTGCTTTTTAATGAAATCACCAATATTGATCCCGATATGTTCGCTTTCGCCCGGGTGCGCTCGTCGCTTTTACGCTCCGGCGCCACCATACAGACCGCGCTCTGGGATTCCGGCTACAGCGGAAGGCCTTCGGCGCTCCTGGTTGTATATAACGAAAGCGGAATATATCTCGAGAAAAACGCGAGGGTCATCCAGCTTGTGTTTTATAAATTCGATTCGCCGGTGAACGCCACTTATAACGGCGCGTATCAGAAAGAAAACATACACAGGTAAAGCATTGTTTTAATGTAAATAAAAATCGGCCTGTGCCGGAAAGGGTGTTATGAGCTTAATAAAAGTTGCCGTCAGCGGCTGTATGGGCCGCATGGGAATAGCCGTATGCGAGACCGTCATGAAGGCGGCTGACATGAAACTATCCGCCGTGGCCGATTCTAAAAAAGATGCGGGCGAGGCGTTCGGACTGAAAGTCGCCGATAAAATAACGCGCGATAATTCGTGCGGCGGCGTTGACGTTATGGTCGATTTCACCCACCCGTCGTGTGTTTACGAAAACGCCGCAGGCGCCCTGCGCCGCGATATAAGCTGCATAATAGGCACTACCGGGCTTACTTGCGAGCAGCGCGAAGAGCTGAAAAGGCTCACGCTCGAAAGAGGCCTTTTTACTCTAGTGGCCCCTAATTTTGCCATCGGCGCTGTGCTTATGATGAAATTTTCGGCCATCGCCTCTAAATTTATGGGCCGCGCCGAGATAATAGAAATGCACCACGATAAAAAAGCCGACGCTCCTTCGGGTACCGCCCTTCTTACGGCCGAAATGATGGCCGCAAGTTACGCCGGCGTAAAGCGCCTCGACGAGAAAGTTTCCCTCGAAGGCGCCCGCGGCGGAGAATCAGGCGGCGTTAACATTCATTCGGTAAGGCTGCCCGGCTTTCTCGCCCACCAGCAGGTGATATTCGGCGACGCCGGCCAGGTCCTTACCATCCGCCACGACAGCATGTCGCGCGACTCTTTCATGCCCGGAGTGGCGCTTGCGATACGCGAGTCCGTAAAAAGAAAAGGGTTTTATTTCGGGCTGGAAACTATAATGGATATGGGGTTTTAGCCATGAAAGGGTTTCGGGCCGTAATAATAGACGGCGGCAGCCGGCCGGAGCTTATTGAAAAATACTTCGCCGTTCGGCGGGCCGTTTTTGTAAAAGAGCAGAACGTGGATATTTCCATAGAGATCGACGAGCTTGAAAACGCTTCCGGTACCGTTCATCTGGCTGTTTTAAACGAGGCCGGCGAATGCGCCGGCGCAGGGAGGCTGGTCGAATATGACGGCGGGCCGCACTGCCCGGTAAAAACGGCCAAACTCGGCCGCGTATGCGTGTTGAAAGAATTCCGCGGCCTGGGGCTCGGCGAATTGATCGTCGGAAAATTAATCGAAACGGCCCGTGAACGCGGTTATGAAGAGATTATACTTCATTCGCAGGTATATGTATGCGGGCTTTATGAAAAATTCGGATTCAAAAGGCGCGGCGATATTTTCGATGAAGCCGGAATAGAGCATATCGAAATGAGCGCGCGCATTTAAAGCTGTGAGCCGATAATTTAAAAAGCGATTGGAATTTTAAAGATGCCGAAATTAGCAAATATTTATCTTATATTCGATTTTTTTATAAACAACGCGGACTATCGAATAACGCGCCTGCGCGCTTTCTGGGCCGACGCCGAAAAGAAAGGGGCCGTCGAAGGCGAGCACCGCCACAAGCTTATTAATTTTTCGGTTTATTATATCCAGAGAAAGCTCACATTCGATTATCTGGCTAAAAAATATATTTTAAGGGACCTTTTCCTGAAAAAAAATTCCGCGCTTACTATTAAGATTATTTCCCTTGCGCTCGCGATGTGTTATTTTCAGTCAAACTCCGAAGGGGTCCTGAGCGAATTGAAGATACTTTTGAGGCAGTATCAAAACGGCGCCATAGCGAGCTCTTTAGTTTTAGCAGTCAACAATTTTCTCGAAAAATCGAGTTTCGTGGCGCCTGAAATCAGGCAGAAGGACGAGGCGGCTTCACTTTCGCTGCGCTATTCATGCCCGCGCGAACTGACGGCTCATCTCATATGCGAAACCGGCGCCGAAGCCGCCGCTGAAATACTTGAAAATTCAATCAAGCAGCCCGACGCGGTTTTCCGCCTGAATACTTTTATCCTTCACAACCAAAAACTGAGGGACGATTTTATAAAACAGTTCAGTGAAAAATACTTCGTGGATCTGCGGCGCGTTTATCGTGATATGCCTCTTTATTCCTGCGACAGAAGCGCTTTTAATTTCATGCTGACCGATCTCGGCGAGTTTCGGGCGGGCCTTATCACTCCGATGGGCAAAAGCGCTTTTATGGCGGCTTATATTCTGGACGCCCGCCCCGGCGATCTCGTTCTGGACGCCTGCGCTTCGCCGGGAAACAAAACCACTCATATAGCCGAACTTACCAGCTGCGCGGCCAGAATTATAGCTATCGATACCAGCGATTCGAAAACAGCCAAAATTAATGATAATATCGACCGGTTAAAACTTAATAATATTTTCACCATGACCGCTTCTTCCGAATGCCTGGATATAGCAAAACTCAAAAATAAGTTCAGCTCTTTAGAAGGCGACGGAGAAATTTTCGACCGTATTTTACTGGACGCGCCGTGTTCCGGGCTCGGGCTGATACGAAACCGCGTCGAGCTCAAGTACCGCTTTAATATGTCGGATCTCGCCGGTATGCCCGGGATTCAGAGGCCGATAATTAACAACGCATCTAAAATGCTTAAAAAAGGCGGATATATGCTTTATTCGACCTGCACGATCAATAAAAAAGAAAATCTGGAGATAGTGCGTGAATTTTTAAACGGCAATAAGGATTTTTCGCCCGTTCCGCTTGGCGATAGATTAAAGGCATTCGGCCGCGATTTCAACGCGCCGGACCGGGATTGCGAAACGCTCCAGCTGATGCCCGATTCCGAAGGCCATGAAGGCTTTTTTTTCGCGCTTATGCGCAAAAATTAATATCGTTAAAATCTTTAAAAAGGAGATTTTATGAAATCGAAAACTAACGGCGCCGCTTTTGAGTTGCTTTTTAAACGAGTTTTAAAGGCCTTTTTTTCTTTTTTATTTTTTGCGGCGTTTCTGGCGTCGACGGCGGCCGTTTTCATTCCGGATTACGCCATGGCCGCCCGGCCGCTTATGGGCGATCCGAACGCCCCTCATGAAGGCTCAGTTGCGCCGGCGATATGCGTGCTGGAACCCGGCGGATTAAAAGAAGTTTTAATTTCATTCGATAAACCTGCAAAAGACGGTCCCGGCGCTCCCGCGCTGGTATGGTTCTGGTTCATGTCATGCGAAAACTGCGTCAAGGACATGAAATTTATGCGCGAAATACATAAAAAATATAAATCCAGATTGTCGCTGATCGCAGTTAATGTAGATAAGCCCGACCGGCGCGGAACCGTAAAAAATTTCATTAAAAATAACGGCATTTCAGGTTACGAAAATTATTACGATAAAATTACCGAACACGTTTTCAGCGCGGATTACGACGCTTCCGACAAGTTCGCCATATATTCGACTCCGGCCCTTTTCATAATAGACAAAAACGGAAAAATAATATTGAGGGCCGAAGGCCATATCAATTTCGACCTGGTCGAGCAAAAACTCGAGACGGTAGTTAAAAGCGAATAGCCGGTATCGTATTATAATATAATCTTTCTTTTCGGAAAAATTGAATTTTAAAAAAAATTATGTTAAAATATGTTATCAGTTTTTGCGATCGATTTTTTGACCGCTGTTTTAATTTAATTATTCAAGCAATTAATTATGCATGGAGATAAATTTGAGAATACACACTGAAAAATTCGGCATTAAAACTACAAATCCGCTCGAAGGCCACGACATAGGCAAAACCTTAGATGAAATTCTTGCCAGAAGCTCTATAGTCGACGGCGTATGCCATATTTTTCTTCCGCATACAACCGCCGCCATTTATATGAACGACTGCGAAGAAAATTTAAAGGAAGATTTCGAGATAATACTTCAAAAACTAGTTCCCTATCATTCAAGTTATGTCCACAACATGATCGATAACAACGCCGAGGCGCACCTGAAATCTATTTTTATAGGCAATTACACAGCCATTCCCGTAACCGGCTCCAGATTCGATTTAAAAGAAGGCCAGACCGTTTATCTCGCCGAATTCGACGGCCCCAGGCAAAGAAGCGTAATCGTTAAAATAATGGGCGTATAAGGTATGCGAGAATGCTAGATTCTTCAAACGTAAGGCTGGCCGTGCCGCGGACGCTTTTATATTACCGTTATTTTCCTTTATGGCAGACTTTTTTTAACGAGCTCGGAGTCGAAGTGGAAACGTCTGCGCCCTCCTGCGCCGCGATTTTAAAAAGCGGCTCCAGGTACGCCCATACTGATTCATGCCTTCCTATTAAACTTGCTTTCGGCCATGTAGAATCCCTTTTCGGACGCGGAAGCGATTACATGTTCCTTCCCCGTTTTTTCCGGCTGGAAAATAAAAGCTATGTCTGCCCCAAAGTTATCGGCTTCACCGATATGGTAAGATGCTGCGTTTATCCCGAAAAATCTGCCTTAAACGGAGACGCGGGGCCTTATATAATAGATAATCTTTTCGACGTCAGCAGCCATTCTAATGAAAAAGTTTTTCGCGACATAGGCTCAAAATTTTCTTCGAGCCCGCTTAAAATCAAACGCGCTTACGCAAAGGGTATCGAGCGTCACGATTTTTTAATCCGTAAAAGAACCAATATATTCAAAAATGAAATTTTAAAGAAATTCAAGCTTAAAATAGGCGTTCTCGGCCATCCGTATAATGTTCACGACGGCTATATAAACATGGGATTATTGAACGAACTCAACGGGCGCGACGCTCTCGGAATAACATACGAAGACATGCCTTCGGACGATTTTAACTGCGATTTTTCAAAATTTCCATCCGGGCTTTTCTGGTCTTTTGGACGCGAAATATACCGCAGCGCGTTATATTTCATGAGCGGCATCGACTTTAAAGCCGACGGCATAATATATCTGGCGCCGTTTAGCTGCGGTCTGGATTCCATACTGGTCACTCTTATCCAAAACGAGGCGCGCGAGCGCAACGTTCCGTTTTTAAACCTCGTTATAGACGAACACAGCGCCAAAGCCGGCGTTATCACCCGAATAGAAGCTTTCATAGACATGCTTTCGCATTGATATAGAAGCAAAAATATTTAAGAATTTAAAAAGAAATTCAATATAAAATAAAGAACGGAGAAATTATGATCGCGGTAAAAAATCTATCCAAGTATCACGGCGAAAGGTGCCTGTTTAAAGACGTCACTTTTCATGTCAACGACAACGAAGTGGTCGGCCTTTGCGGCGAAAACGGTTCCGGAAAATCGACTATATTAAAAATACTGGCCGGGATCGAATCGTCCGATACCGGAGAATTCAACTGCCCGAAGGGCACTACTTTCGGATACCTTCCTCAGGACATAATTATGAAATCCGAAAAAACTTTATACGATGAAGTTTCGGAAGTATTCGAAGAAGTGATCCGTTTGAAGAAAGAGGCCGGCGAGATAGAAGAGCTTTTCGCCAGCGGCAATTACGACGAAAAGCAGTACCAGAAGCTGCTGGACCGTTACGGCGACCTGCAGGAAAAGATAATGATGACCGACGCGCATACGATCGACGCGGAAATACACGACGTGCTTCGCGGCCTGGGCTTTTTAAGGCGCCAGTGGAGCAAAAAAGTTTCGGAATTTTCCGGCGGCTGGCAGATGAAAATTTATATGGCCAAGCTGCTTTTAGAAAAGCCCGACGTCCTGCTTCTGGACGAACCGACTAACCATCTGGATATCGACGCGAGAAACTGGCTGGAAACGTTTCTCAAGAATTATCCCAAGTCGGTTATAATAGTGTCGCACGACAGGCACTTTATGGATTCCGTCGTGAAGAAGATATTCGAAATCTACGCCTCCAAGCTCGAAGTTTACCACGGCCTTTTTTCAAAATATCTCGTGGAACGCGAAGAACGCATCGATAAACTTTATATCGCTTACGAAAAGCAGCAGGACGAAATAGACAAAATGCAGGAGTTCATCGACCGCTTCCGCGCCAAGATCGATAAGGCCCAGCTTGTGCAGAGCCGCATAAAAACGCTTGAAAAGATGGAAAAAATACAGCTTCCGCCAAGGCGCAAAAAAATCAAATTTTTCTTTCCAAAGGCGCTTCCGTCGGGCGAAGTCATAGTTGAGGCCTTCGACGTGGCTAAATCTTACGGAGCGTTGAAGGTTTTCGAGCCGCTTTCATTCACTATAAGCCGCGGCGAGAAGATAGTTCTGCTCGGAGTCAACGGCGCGGGTAAAACTACGCTGGTAAAAGTCATCACTCAGAATTTAAAGCCGGATTCGGGCGAAGCGCGTCTCGGGCATAACGTGAAAATAGATTATTTCGCTCAGGATCAGGCACAGGAGCTCAATCCCACAAATTCCGTGCTCGGAGAAGTTTCTCAGAACTGCCCCATGGATATGGCGCCGAAACTGCGCACCCTCCTCGGGACTTTTCTTTTCAGCGGCGACGACGTCAATAAATCCGTTTCGGTGCTAAGCGGCGGAGAGCGCGCCAGGCTTTCGCTGGCGAAGATGCTTTTGAGGCAGTCTAATTTTCTGATCCTCGACGAACCTACCAACCACCTCGACGTTCTGGCTAAGGACGTGCTTAAAGAGGCGCTTATGAAATATGACGGCACGGTGCTTTTCGTTTCGCACGACCGTGATTTCGTTTCGAACGTGGCCACCCGCGTTCTCGAAATTTATGACGGCAAGCTGCGCGATTATCCGGGTACGTATGAAGAATTTCTGGAACATAAACTCAGAAATAATCTTGACGCCGACCCCGATGACATTCGTTAGGCTGCGGCTTTAACGCCGGAAAAATTTTGCGTCGATAAAATAAAAATTTTATAAAAAATGAACTTTTAACGCTGCGGATAAAATTATAAGGCATGAACGTGATCGAAATGAGCATTACGAACGAAAAAGAAGAAGGACTGTACGATTTCGATTTAATTTATTCGAAGTATTATGTCCGGCTGTCATATTTTATCAAAAATTCGATCGGCGGCTCTTATGAAGATTCGGAAAATATAGCCCAGGAAACTTTTATGATATTTTTCCAGAAGCTTTCCGGAACGGGAAAAGTGAACGTGGTCTTCGAAGACGAAAAATCGGCGGTATCTTATATCTATCAAATCGCGCGAAATTTAATACAAAACCATAACCGTAAGAGTTATTTCAGAAAAATGGTCGATAACATCTATCTGTTTTTTCAAAATAGCAGCGTCGAAATAGAAAAATACGACGAGGCGGAACTTAAAACCGATTTCGATATGGCCCTGGCAAGGCTTCCTGAAACTTACAGGGAAGTCATTACGCTCAAGTATATTTCCGAGCTCAGCGTGGAGCAAATCGCAAAAATAATGGGCATAAGCGAAGGGACCGTCAAATCCAGGTTTTTTAACGGAAGCGCCAGAATGGCTAAAATTTTGAAGGAATACGGAAACGGAAACGGTACAGAAAAGAAGGCTGATTGCAATGGATGAAAAAAAAGAATTTAAAAACGAAATTAACGATCAAGCCTGCGTAATTATAAGGCAAAAACTTCTCGACGGCGTCGAAATCAGCGAATCCGAAGCCGGACACGTTTCTAATTGCGAGCTGTGCGCCGCTTGCTTCGCGTCTATAAAAGAAAGCGTGGCCGCGAGCGCCGCCGTTAAAATAATCCGGTTGAATAATGTCGGAATAAACAGTAATTTCGCCCGCCGCCATTTCGATTCGTACCGGTACAAAAAAAGAACCGCGGTCTTTGTTAATTTTGCCGCTTACGCAGCCGTTTTAACTTTATGCGTCGGCTTTCTCTGGTTCGCTTCGGAGTCGATAGACCGCTTGTATTTCACTAACGATGTAAGTTTGTCGCAAACCGAAGAAATTAATAACAAAACATCGGTTTTATATAGCGCATATTTAAAGAACACTAATTCCGATTTTGGAAACGCTTATGAAAATCTTTCTTCGGAGGAATATTCCGAAAGCTTTTCAGCGCTTGAATTCAGCATGGTAGAAAGCGGCCGGACGGATGAACCGGAAGATATTTACGAAATAAATTTTTTTGACGATTCCGACGGCGGGCGCCTGGCGCTTAATTTTGGCGCTGAGCTTAACGACTACTATAGCAGAAATTTAGAATATTTAAGCGAAAATAACGAAAATTTATATTAAAAAAAAAGTCCAAAACTATAAAGGAAGTGATGTTATGTTTAAAAAATTTAATCTGTCTTTGTTTATGGCCGCGATTATAACTGTATTCATGCTTTCTAATGTTCCGGCGGCTTTTTGCGCCGGAATGCCGGATAACGTAGCCGGCAAAAATATCGAAGAGCCTGCCGCGCCGCCTGAAGGGCTCGAAGGCCCGCCGCCCCCACCCGAATGCGCTCCCGGCGGCCCCGGCGGCCCGCCCATGATGGGAAAAAATAAAGGCCAGCGCCCGGATTTTCTTAAGAATTTAACTCCCGAACAGCGCGAGGAAGCTAAAAAATTCATGATGCTCGGAAAGTCATATAACGATCTGGCCGACGTTTACGCCGAACAGGGAAAAGTCGAAGAAGCCGTCGCGACGCTTAAAAAATTAGCCGAAATGAAGATCCCTTCGTATCTGCCCGCCGAACATAGAAAAGATAAGCAGAAAATGGTCAACATGCGCATAGTGCAGCTTTATCTTAAATGCGGAAAAGACGCTCAGGCGCTTGCGGAAGCAGAAAAACTCATAAAGAGCGGCGATCTCGGCGTCGAAGAACAGGCCCACCTTTATTCAATGATGGGAAACGCTTACAAGAAAAAAGGCGAAACTGAAAAAGCCGGCGAAATGCTTAAAAAAACGATCGAACTTCTGGAAAACAGCGTAAAAAAATAAGCGCCTGCAAGTTAACCGGAAATATAAACCTTTAAATAAAATAACGGCGGCCTGTCTGGAGTCCGCCGTTATTTTTCATATGTGTAAATGTAAATTTTATCGGGCTTTCCGCTTTTATCGAAGCTGGTTTTTTCGATAAGCATGTTTTCTTTATCGTATTTGTGAGTGAATTTGAAAGACAGGCCTCCGTCCGGATAATAAGCCGCGTTTTCAATAAGATTTTCGGCCGTATCGTATTTGAAGTATGTTTTTATCTTTTCTGCGCCCGCCTGATCGTAATGCACGGCTTCGATTTTTTTTCCGCCGCCGTCAAGAGTATATACTCTCTTGTTATCGACGTCGTTTTCAGCGTTATAATTGGTTTCGAATATTTTGTTTTTTGAATAAAGCGAAACCGAACGGTTGAAAATATCGTCGTCGCCGTCAGATTCTATTATTTCTATGGGGTTCGCTTCTTTATCGTATGTAAAAGTCCATCGGCCGCGTATTTCGTTGTTTTCACCGAATAACGTCATCCGGATAATATTATTAGAACCGTCATGTTTAAAAAGCCATTTAGACTGCGTTGCGCCGCGCGCGTTTTTAATTATTTTAGCTATTTTATTTCCTGCGCCGTCGTAATAATAAGTGTCTTTTACGGCGGAGCGGCCTTCGGCATCGTAATGGATGGTATATTTTAAATTAGCGTCGCCGCCGTAATGGTTTGAATGCAGAAGTTTTGCGGCCTGACGGGAGCCGCCGAGGCCCACTTCGTATTCATAGCAGTTAAAGCTTTTTATGCCGAGCGCTTTGAACAATTTTTTTTCACGTTCGCCTGCGTTGAATCTTTTGAGCGGCTTATCCCCGGCCGCCAGCAAGCGGTTTGGAGGCTGTGCCGCGGACGAAATAACGGCGGCGGATAAAAAAATATATAATAGCTTACGTTTCATATTAATTCATTATTTTAGCATAATTAACAGCCTTTTTCAAATAATATTTCTATGCGGTTTTTATATTTTTTTGCGCAGGTATGCCGGTCTTTTCAATTTGCTTTACGGTCTTACTTTTTTTTATACTATGGTGTTATAATTAAAATAGAAAAAAATATGGTAAGCAGGCGTCTTAATAATTTATTTTTATGAAAGTGATTAAAAAACAGGTATAATTTTATCGACTTTTAAAAAGCCTTGATTGACTTTTTATATTCTTTGTGATAAAATTTTTTTAAGATGCTAAAAGGCGGATTGCTATGAAAATAATGGCTATAGGCGATATCAACGACGAACCGGGTTTGCTGGCATACTCGGAGCTGATGCCTGAATTAATATCTGAATACAGGCCTGATTTTATTATAACCAACGGCGAAAACGCGGCCAAAGGGCTCGGAATTACGCCGCAAACTTTCGGGCAGATTTTAGATTTAGGCACCGACGCGATAACGCTTGGTAACCATACCTGGTCCAAAAAAGACATTTTAAAAATTATTGATAACGACCGCCTGGTAAGGCCCATAAATTATCCGGAGGGCACGCCCGGTTCGGGCTGCCGTATTATAACGGCTAAAAACGGCCTCAAAGTGGCCGTTATGAACGCTCTCGGTCGCGAAAGCATCATGCCTATAATCGGCCGTGAAAATAAAGCTATACTGGATTGCCCTTTCAGGACTTGCGACGCCGAAATCGCCCGCATCAAAAACCAGGCTGATATAATCGTAATAGACTTTCATGCCGAATCGGTAATCGAGAAGAAATCTTTCGCGTATTATCTGGACGGCAGGGTTAACGCTATTTTCGGAACTCACATGCACATACAGTCCGCCGATGAATGCATTCTTCCAAAAGGAACCGCGTATATAACCGATCTTGGAATGACCGGATCTTTCGACTCCGTCGTAGGCATAAAAAAAGAACTGGCCATCGAGCAGTTCTGCACTCAGCGGACCGTTCAGTTTACCGGCGCCACGGAGGAACGCGGCATATCCGGCATAGTCGTCTATTTCGACGAAGACAACGGCTATAAGCCCGTCAATATCGTCAGAATTCTCAGGCGTTCGCGTTATAAAAAGCAATACAATATTCCGTTCGAAGAGCTTAGCGGCAAGTACGACAAATCGGTTTCGCGCGAGGCAAAATATGAAAAATATATAGCTTTTTATAAAAAATTATTCGAAGCCGAAACTCTTTCCAGGCTTTATTCTAATATCGTAGAAGGCGTTAATTTCTTTACCGACGGCCTTTATTCTGCGCTATATACCTTCAGCGCGCCCTCCGACATTTCTACTGGCAATTCATGGGAGTGCAGAAACGCTTCAGAAGCCATCATGGTAGATAACTTTAATATTCTGATACTCGACTGCCTTAATAAAATCGATATTAACGATTTTAAAAAAAGCGGGCCGCGCGTCGAGCAAATCAGCGAGGGCGTATTCGTTCAAATAATGCCTCTGGCGGATGAATCGCAGATAATAGGCGCCGTAGTAATAAAGCTCAACCACCACATACTCAGGCTCGATCTGGACGAACGCGAAATAAGGCTTTTAAACGATTACGTCGCGGATTCTTTCGGCGTGCTCAAAAACTTCGACAGGCGCCTGATAGAAAAGCAGCAGGTCAACGAGTTGAAAACGCTGTATGAAGTTTCAAAGATAATAGCGGGTTCCATAGAATTAGACCAGCTGCTCGATAATATCATGGCCATGGCCACAAAGGTAATGAACTCCGAAACGTCGTCCGTTCTTCTTTTAGATGAAGCCACCAACGAGCTTACATTCCAGATCGCCCAGGGCGAAAAGGGCGCGGAAGTAAAGCGCCTGATCAGGCTCAAAGTGGGCCAGGGCATTGCCGGCTGGGTGGCGCAGACCGGAGAAAATTGCGTCGTTCCAGACACTTCGAAGGACCCGCGTTTTTATAAAGAAGGCGACGCCAAGACTAAGTTCGTCACGAAATCGCTTATATGCGTGCCTCTCAAGCATAACGATAAAATCATAGGCGTCCTGGAAGTTTTAAACCGCAAGGGCGATATACCTTTTAACACGCATGATATGGAGCTGCTCGAACTTATAGCCGCCCAATGCGCAAGCCCGATCGTTAACGCAAAACTTTATCAGAATATTAGAAACCTTTATAAAAGCACACTCAAAGTGCTCGCGAACGCTCTCGACGCGAAAGATTCATATACTCACGGGCATTCGCAGCGAGTCGCCGAATATTCACTCGCTATCGCAGGCGAACTCGGCCTGTCGCCGAAAGAAAAGGACGACCTCGAATTCGCCGCCCTGCTTCACGATATAGGCAAGATAGGAATACGCGATAATATATTGTGCAAACCCGGCAAACTGACCGACGAAGAATTCAAGATAATTCAGATGCACCCGGTTATGAGCGCTCAGATTCTTGAACCGATCGAATTTCTGGTTGATAAAATCCCCATAGTCAAGCATCATCACGAGCGCTATGACGGCAGGGGCTACCCTTCTAAACTGGCTAAGGAAGAGATCCCTTTCGGCGCCCGCATAATATGCGTAGCCGACACTTTCGACGCTATGACGTCGAACCGTTCTTATAGAAAAGGGCTTCCGGCCGAAGTGGCTCTCGAAGAGCTAAAGCGCTGCTCCGGAGCGCAATTCGACCCGGTAATGGTCGAAGCTTTCCTGCGCGTATTCGAAAAGAAATATGCCAAAAATTTCGAGGAGATCAGAACTAAATTCGAAGAGCAGGAAGCCGTTCTGCATATTGAAAGCACCGACGGCGCAAAGCCGGCGGCTTCTTAACGCGGCATAAATTTTATAAAAAATATAATTAAACGAGGGAGAGAAAAGCCGAACCAGGCATTCTCTCCTTTTTTCTTGTTTGCCTTATATGTAATAAATCCACAATTTTAGAATGTGTATAAAATCTACAGTTGTGTGTATTAATTGTTTCAAAAATATTTATATAATTTTATATTTATTGCCTGTTAAGCGAAAAACCTTTGAAATATTGAGCTTTGTGATTTGGCATGATTATTGTTATAAAAAGTTTTGGATTTTTTTAGATAAAAAACTTTTGAATTTGTATGTTAAAAAAATTAATGTAATTTTAAAAGAAATTTTTAAAAAATAATGGAGGGAATTAATATGGCAAAAGTATTAGGAATCGATTTAGGGACTACCAATTCTTGCATGTGCGTTATCGAAGGCGGCGAACCCGTCGTAATACCCAATTCAGAAGGCGGACGCACCACCCCGTCCATAGTCGGCTTTACTAAAGACAAACAGAGAATGGTCGGCATTTCCGCGAAAAGGCAGGCCGTAATAAATACCGAACGCACCGTGCGTTCTATAAAGAGAAAAATGGGCCAGGGCTATAAGGTAAAAATCGACGATAAAGATTACACTCCGCCCGAAATATCGGCTATGATACTTCAGAAGCTGAAAGCTGACGCCGAAGCATATCTTGGCGAAAAAATAACGCAGGCCGTTATAACGGTTCCGGCTTACTTCGACGATTCGCAGAGACAGGCCACCAAAGACGCCGGCAGCATCGCCGGCCTTGAAGTCCTCAGAATAATAAACGAACCCACCGCTTCGGCCCTGGCATACGGCCTTGATAAACAGCAGAAGAACATGACCATACTCGTTTATGACCTCGGCGGCGGCACGTTCGACGTTTCAGTCCTCGAACTCGGCGACGGCGTGTTCCAGGTTAAATCCACCTGCGGCGACACCTTCCTCGGCGGCGACGACTGGGACCAGAAAATAATCGATTATCTCGTAGATGAATTCAAAAGAGAAAACGGGATTGATTTAAAGAACGATCCTAAAGCTATGCAGAGATTGCGCGACGAAGCCGAAAAAGCCAAAATAGAGCTTTCCGGCGTTATGCAGACCAGCATAAATATACCTTATATCACCGCAGACGCGTCCGGCCCGAAGCACCTCGACACCACGCTTACCCGCGCCAGGTTCGAAGATATAACGCGCGACCTGCTCGATAAAACCAAAAAACCCATGGAACGCGCCCTCGAAGACGCCAAACTGAAAATAAGCGACATAGACCAGATACTTCTCGTCGGCGGTTCCACCAGAATGCCGCAGGTCGTAGACCTCGTTAAATCGTTTTTCGGCAAGGACCCCTGCAAAAACATCAATCCCGACGAATGCGTGGCTATCGGCGCGGCCATCCAGGGCGGCGTTTTAAAAGGCGACGTCAAAGAAGTTCTGCTGCTCGACGTAACTCCGCTTTCGCTCGGCATCGAAACCCTCGGCGGCGTTTTCACGAAACTCATACCGAGAAATACCACCATCCCAACCAAGCGTTCCGAAGTTTTCTCTACCGCGGCCGACAATCAGACGGCGGTATCCATCCACGTCCTTCAGGGCGAACGCGAACTGGCGAGGTACAATAAAACCCTCGGCAAGTTCGATCTGGTAGGCATTCCTCCCGCGCCGCGCGGAATTCCTCAGGTAGAAGTCACTTTCGATATAGACGCCAACGGCATAGTCCATGTTTCGGCTAAAGACAAAGCCACCGGCAAGGAACAGAGCATCAGGATCCAGGCTTCGTCAGGTCTTTCCGAAGACGAAATCAAGAATATGCGCGAAGAGGCGGAAAAACACGCGGACGAAGATAAAAAGCAGAAAGAAGTTATAGAAGCTAAAAACCATGCGGATTCGCTGATTTACCAGACCGAAAAATCCCTGCGCGAATTCGGGGATAAAGTTGACCAGCCCACTAAAGATAATATAAACAAAGCCATAGAAGAGCTGCGTAAAGAAATGCAGACGGAAGACGTGGAAAAGATTAAAAAAGCTACCGACGCGTTAATGACCGCTTCGCATAAGCTGGCTGAAATGATGTACGCTAACGCCCAGCAGCAGGCCGGCCCGAACCCGGGCGCGGAAGCTCACGGCGCGGCGGGCGGCGCTGGTTTTAATGCCGGCGCGGGCGCTTCTGGCAAAAAAGACGACAATGTCGTGGATGCGGAATTCGAATCTATGGACGATAAAAAATAACCGGTTATAATTCAGTAATATAGACGGTAAATAATAAAAAGCGCGCTCTGGAAAAAATCAGGCGCGCTTTTTGTTTTGAGAGATTGGTTTTTATGGCAAAACTTGCCGTAATTAAGCTCCTCAGCCGCCCGAAGTACAGAAAAAATCTTTGATCATCTGCACTTTGCTTATCAGTTTCTTGAGCTCGACGCTTTTGCATTTAGGGCATTCTACAATATTTTTTTCTCCGCAGCAACTTGAAACGAGAGCTTCGAATTTTTCGCCGCATTTTAAACATTCAAAATCGTGCATGGCCATATATAATTCACCTCCATTTGAAACGCGTGGAATAATGTGTATTAGTATTATATTTATTACTAATATTTATTATACCTCATTTGGATTGAATTGTCAAGCCCTGCGATTAATAATCAAAGTCGGGGAACTCGTTGACCGGCATTTTAAAAGCGTTTTTGGGCCTCGCGAAAACGGATTCTTCGATCGGGCCGAAAGAGGTTTTCTTTATCACTATTTCTTCGCTGGCTTTATTTTTTTCATTTATTATGATTTTTTCAAGCAGTTCGTCTTTCGAGAAATGATAATTTATGACGCGGCCGCCTTTCTTTTCGGCTATTTCATAGCAGGTTGAATTTCCGGCTGCGTTTTTGTTTATAACATGCTCCGGGCGGTTGGCCAGAAAATCGCTTATGAAATCCGCTCCGGCGGCGGCGCCGGAAGAATTTTTGCCGCCCGGCTTTATTTCCATTATCATATTGGTTTTCGGGAAATATATCCATCCGTCGCCGGCGGCGCTGGTTATAATAAGCTGCATTCCGTTCGGAAGGCTGGTTTCTATTCTCACCGTTTCGGTGTCTTTGATCATTATTTTAGCCGATCGGCTTATAGTTTCGCCCGTGTCGCCGGAAGCCGTTTCAATTTCAAAAACGACGTCCTTCGAAAATTTTCCGATCAGTTTTTCGAATTCGGCTTCCAGGGTCGAAGGCTCTGAAGAGCCGGCCGGCCGGAGAGCGATTTCTTCGCTGCTTTTTTCTATCTTTATTTTATCTTCGGCCGCCGCAGAGGATTGAAATCCGTAATTGACCGATAAAATTAACGCCAGGGCCGCGGAACATAAAAAGGCTTTTTTATATGCGCTGTTCATAATGCCACCTCTAATGATTTTTTAAGAATGTTATATCATAATTTTTAATATGTCAATATATTTTTAAATGTGAAAAAGCTTTTACAGATATTTTTCGCAGTTTTTTATGCGCTCGGCCACGGCGGGATGAGTGGCGAAGAAAAAATAATTAAACCTGTCGGGAGCCAAATTTGAAAGGTTTTTTCGGGCGAGATTGATGAATAAATTTTTGGCGTTTTCGGCCGCTTCACCGGGTTTATAGTTCTTTAAAACGCTTTGATTGTATTTTATAACGGATTCTATCGCAAAACGGTCGCACGCTCTTTCGAACTGCCTGCTGATATAATTTTCCACCGGCATAGCGAAAAACCCTGCCACGTGGTAAAAGAGTATGATCATAAGCGCGGCGGAGCGGTTGAAATTAGCGGTTAAAACCTGCGGCGGAATTTTACGTCGCCTTATAAAAAGCTTTATTACGAATATAAAGGCGCATATTGCCGCGGACGCCGTCAGGATGCCGTAAAATTCATGGTTATAAATATAATGGCCGAGCTCGTGGGCGTATATGGATTCTATCTCGCCGCCGGCGTGGGATTGAAAGAGCGTGTCGCAGAGATAAATATTTTTGAAGGGCCCGAAGCCGGTGAAAAAAGCGTTGGTATGATTTGAATATGCGCTTTCGTTTATAACATATATTTCGCTCGCTGTTACGCCGTGAGCTCCGGCTATAGCCGCGAGCTTTTTCTTTAAAGCGCTTTCGGGCATGGGGGAGGAAACGTAAAAAAAAGGCAGAATTAAAAATTGCGCGGCCATAGAAAAAGCTAATCCGGCCGCCGGAACGCAGAGCGGCAGAATATAATGCCAGTTTTCGGAGAATTTAGAAACTATCAATTTAATAAACATTAAAACGAGCGAAACTATCAAAGCTTCTATGACAGCCTGTTTTAAAAGCATTAACAACCAGCCCGGTGGGGAAAGGCGCGTGAAATTAAAATAACTTTCTTTTAAATAACCGTTGATGAAACGATAAGGAAGGACGGCTAAAACGAAACCTGCGTAAAATTCGAAAACGAATGCCGGTATAGAGACATAAGCGTTTGTCGTTTCGAAACGCTCAGCTTTTTTTGCGAAACTTTCGCTGAAATAAACTCTGACGCATAAAAAATAATAAGCGGCGGCGTTTAAAAACATAAGTGCTTTAAATTCATAGCCCCATCTGAAATAATCTATGGACCGGCCGATTTCATCTTTTGAAAAGTACAGCGAAGCGTCATTTGCAAGCTCCGCGTCCGCGGCGGAATAATAACCAGAAAATAGCAGCCCGATCCTGATAGAAGCGTATATTAATAAAATT
>MWBZ01000019.1 GCA_002069765.1 bacterium ADurb.Bin243 | reverse complement strand
ACTTTTTGATCGTTTACTAAATGCATGCGTTTTAAATAAAGGGTTGACCTTTGCTGAATTAACTTAATAGTCATGATGATTTTTCAGTCGCCGGAATGTCTGCAATTGCTTTGACGGTTCCTCAAATTCAGCCGGGTGCGGCTAATCAGATAATCAAGTATCAGGTTAGCTATAAAGGCAGTCAGCCTGTTAATAGCAACGAATTTACTGTTGCCTCTGGTGGCACGACAACCAATACAATTCAAAATTTTTCTGCATGGAATGGTATGATTGCGCTCCAGTTTACGACAGCGTTAACTTCTGCGCCCGTAGTGAATGATTTCCAGATCAGAAAAGTGGTTAACGGAACGGAATTTACCGAAAACATAACCCCAACAAGCATAAACTGGCTCGGTGCTTCAAATCCCATGGCCTGTGATTTAAATGTTCCGATGATACAACCTATGAATGTTAACCAATTTGTAACTTATAAGGTTTCTTATAAAGGCGGAGCTTTCATAGCGCAGAGTAATGACGCTTTTCTTGTTCAAATGCAGACTACCACTGCGATTTCAGCCCCTTCAAATGTAACGTACCATTTGCCATATAATAAAGTTACATGGGATATGATTACTTCGGCAGGAAATTATGATTATTGGCTTAAATTCGACGGCGGTACGCCCGTTTTAGCCGGTAATAATGTGACTGAGTTCATGGTGCCTGGAACTGTTACCGCTGGAATTGAACATAATGTTAGTGTTGCGGCAAAAGATGCTAATGGCAATTGGGGAGCTTGGTCAGCGCTGGTTTATTTTACTCCGACTGGTGGTGGAACGACTACAGTTATGGCGCCGACAATGACTCCGCCATCTGGTTCTACTAATATCTCATCGGTGGAATTGGCGAATACTCAGGGGGCCGAAATGTATTATGTTATCACTAACACTCAACCCATGCCAGGAGTAACGGATCCTGATCCGGCAACTTCAGGAACTTTATATACCGGGCCGATAACCATATCTCCGACACAGTTTACAAGAATAATAGCAGTATGCAAGTTAAATGGAGTATACTCTGCGCCGTATATGTCAGGATATAACATGACAACACCTCCTCCCGCACCCAAACTCACCGGCAGCAAATAAACAGTAACATCAACAACTAAATAATTCGCGCGGCGGGTGAAAACCTCGCCCCGCGGAGCAAAAAACGGAAGGCTGAAAATGCCTTCCGTTTTTAATTTGAATTTGACCGGCTAAGAAGAAATTGCGATTTGACAATAGTACCATTTTATGGTATCATATATTTATGAACGCAAAAAACAAAAAGACGTTGAAAGATGTTTTTGCCAGGCCTGTTTTGTCTGGCATATTATGGAACGACATCGAGGCCTTGCTGATAAGCCTGGGCGCGGAAATCAGCGAAGGGAGCGGTTCGCGCGTGCGCATCGTGCTTAACGGAGTGAGAGCGGTCTTTCATCGTCCTCATCCTCAAAAGGAAACGGATAAGGGCTCGGTTCAGTCTATGAGAAGATTTCTTGAAAACGCGGGGGTGAAGTTATGATAGAATATAAAGGATACATCGGCAGCGTCGATTACGACGGCGAAGCGGGCATCTTTCATGGTGAGGTCATCAACACCCGCGACGTTATAACATTTCAGGGAAAAACGGTCAGGCAGATCGAAAAAGCTTTTCGCGACTCTATAAACGACTATATCGAATGGTGCGAAAGCGAGGGTGTCAGCCCCGAAAAGCCTTTTTCCGGAAGGTTTAATTTGAGACTCAGCCCGGAGCTTCACAAAAAAGTTGCCATAGCGGCCGGAAAATTAAATATCTCGCTCAATAAATTCATAGAAAATATCTTAAACGACGAAGTCAAAAAAATACTGCCGCGATAAGCTGGGCGGCTTTGGGGAGCGGTTTTATCTTACTTCGCGGCCGCCGGTATAACGCCGAATTTGTCCGCGGCGTATTTTTTCGCGCTGGCGGCTTCTTCCGCAAGTATATCAGACATATTTAATATTTCTCCGAATAGCGCGATGATATCTTCCGTTTTATATTCGCGGGATATTTTGTTTCGAAATTCTCTTATCGCCAATTCTTTTTTGTCAGGGAGATTTGAAAGCCAAAACCGGACATTTTAACTTTAACTTGACAAAGGCCATGATTAAATTTGACAGCCGATTGCTTATGGTGTATAATTTAATATTAATATATTACTTATGATTTGGGAGGGATAAAATGGAAGCGATAAGGATCAACGATGTCGTTGGCAGTGATGGAATTTTTATAGATATTAAAAAATTAGAACAATTTAAAAATAAAAAAGTTGAAATAATTATTCTGCCTATGGATGAATCTAAAAAAACAAAGCAAAAAAATGCCCGGGATTTCGCGGGTTCCATTAGCGAAAAAGATTCCCGAGAAATGCTTATCGCCATGGACGAATGTCGTAAAATTGATGTCGGAGAATGGAAATGAAATTTTTATTCGACACCAATATTATTATCGCTTTTTTGAAAAACGATAAAGAAATAGTTCGAAAAAATTAAGGAGCTCAAATCATGGCTGACAGAACTGATCTGAATGCTGCGCTGAAAATAGTCGAAAAATATGCTGAGTTGCTTAAAGAAACTATGGACGTCAAAGGCGTTTATTTATTCGGATCGTTTGTCAGAGGCGGTTTCGATGAAGACAGCGACATCGATGTCGCCGTGATATCCGATGAATTTAACGGTGACATTGTTGACGATACGATTAAATTGATGAGAATAAGAAGAAAAGTCGATAACAGGATCGAACCGCATCCCTTTTTGGCGAAGGATTTTAACGAAAATAATCCGTTCGTAAGAGAATTGATGAGTAATAACATAAAAGTGGCATAATGCTGTTCAAAGTTTGTCAGCAGCAGATTCTGTAATATCAACAACTAAATAATTTGCGCGGCGGGTGAGGACCTCGCCCCGCGGAGAAAACAAAAACCCGGAGGGATGAAAATGCCTTTCGGGTTTTGATTATACAAAAAGTGTTCAGGATTTTATTTTAATGCGGGCGTCAAGTCTATTCTACTGTTGATTATATCTTCAAGTATGCTTGCTTTCGGATGATTATCGTAGTCCTTTTTAAAAATGCAGAACGGTTCGATCGATGTATCGATTTTTCGGGCCAAACTCCATAATTTTGCTGAAATTTTAATTTCATTTTTAGCGGCCAGATTTAGCACTACACCGACATCGATATCACTGAATTCTTTTTCGGCGCCTCTCTCGTAAGAACCGAAAATAAATTTTTTTTCTACGGGAAACTCTTTTTTTATAAGGCCGTAGTATTTTAAAATTTTATCACATTTTCTGGATATAATCGATTTTTTACTGTTAAAATTGGTATTGCCCGTGATTCGGCACATGTTTTTGGAATAGCCGAAACTTGTTTTATACTTTTCAAGCAGGCATAAAATATTTTTCAATTCATTTTTGTCATAAGATTTCGTAATTTGACCACAATTCTTCTAAATAAAAACTTTACACATGCTGATGTCTTGAGAGAACACAAAATAGGCCGCAGGTAAATAAGTTATACCGAAATAATTGAAAGTTAAAACACAGAAATTTAATTGACATTAAAAATTTTGTTTGATAGAATAAACTAAAAGTTAAAACTTAATTAAACCAAGCATAAAACACAATTAAATTGGGAGGAATCATAATTTTTAAGAAATTTACAGATTTATCGTTATTAATTTTTATCGGGTTTGTGGTCGCTCTTGCCTTTTCAGGATGCGGCGGCGGAGAAAATGTAGCCGTGACAGGCGAAGTAATTCCGGCATCGGTTAACGCAACCATAATTGCCGATTCGGTCAAAGTCGAAAAAGCTGCGGACGGAGTTAATATCAGCTACAAAACTTCCGTGCCGGTCGACAACTCGAGTGTCGTGACTTCTAACTTCGCTTTCAACAACGCGCCGCTCTGGAGCGAGTTTCATAGCGCGAAATCGGCCGATAAGCTGAACCATAGCGTTAAGATAGCTAAAGCCGCTTCCGTGAAATCGTTCATGATTTTTAATACGCCTTCCGACAAATATGACAACAACGGGAAGGGAATCAAGATAGATTAATCGATAAAAAAGAAGCTGCCTCCAGCGGCTGATCTCAATAAATGTTTAAATTAAAAGTTCTTTGATCGTAAGGAGTTTTAAAGTATGAACAAAAAAATATTATTGCCGTTAATAATATTTGTGACCGTTTGCTTCGCCGCGCCGGCAATTGCGCAAACCCAGCAAAATATAACGCTCAAGACCGGATATAATTTCGTGAGTTTTACGGTGACGCCTGTAGTCGCCCCGCTGCAGTTTAAACAGCAGTATCCTTCGATCGATGATATTTTTCTTTATCATACATTTAGCGGCGGATTCATAAGTCTTAACGAGGGTTCATTAGTCACATTGGCAGCTGGCCGCGGCTATGTTATCAAAACTTTTCAGGATATTACGATAACTATCAGCGGCTCCGTGCCTGGAAACTGCGGCCCGATAACTCTCATGCCCGAGTTCAACCTCGTCGGCTTTTCGAAGATGCCAGAAACAGTTACTTGCAGCCAGCTGATGGCAAAATATTCCGTAATCAAAGGTATTTATAAATGGAATGCGTCTTCAGGCATGTTCATTCAGGTACTGCGCGACGGCGGCGGAAATATAGTCCAGGTAGATAGCGTCGATCCGCTCATCAACCTCGGCGAAGCGTATTTTATCAACATGCAGAGCCAGTGCGATCTTTCTTACGATCAGGCGCAGGTTTTAATCGTCGGTGAAAATGTTACATCTACTAATATTTCTTCGGCAGTTGCTCAAAATGGTAAACTTACCGTTAATTTTTCCGGGTCTGCTTTGCCTCAGAGCCTTTCGGTTTCTGACTTTAAGGTGAATGTTTCCATTAATTCATCATCATTTAGCTGGATAATACCGCTGTCTGTTACAAGAAAGTCCGATACTGCGGCTGAACTTGTTTTGCCGATTATCCAAACGTCTTCCGAGATAGATCAAGTTGTAGTGTATAATGTTTCTTATCTTACGAATAATCCTGTTATAGTCCCTTCGTTTACGATCTTAAAAAATACATCAGGAAAAGTTGCGGCTCCGGTTTTTAGTGTCCCGGGCGGCAGTTACAATACAATGCAGATACTTACTATCACATGCCCCACTTACGACGCTGAAATTTATTGTTCGATTGACGGTTCGGAACCCGTTCCCTACTATGGCTATAAATATTATCCCGGGGTATTCGGGCCGTTCGTGCTTCTGAAAAATAAGACTATAAAAGCCATTGCGGTCAAGCGAGGCATGGAAAACTCCGACATAGTAACGGCGACTTACACTATGGACATTCCGCCTGCGGTCGAGATCGTTAATTATGGGATTGAGTGGCAATGCACTTATCAACTGCTGAATGCAGCCAACGGTCTTCAGCCATTGTGCGCTGAAATTTCAAATGCTGAATCGAAACTCATATTCAACCTGACCGAAGGAGACATTGTGCCGCTGATTGTCGAGAAGCATAATGGCAAGGTCGTAAAATTAAGGCTGATGCAAAAAATGCCTAAGGCTTCTGTAATTGCGGCTCAAGGCATAGTAAAAATAAACATAACTCCTAATAGTAATTATTATAGCCATGAAACATTCACTGCCGATGCTCTTATCGCGCTCGAAAAAAATCTGGATTCTATGCCTATGCAGATCACTTCAAGTTCTGAAATAGTTAATATTTCAAGTGATTTTACTTATCTTTCTGGAACGGATACACAACTGCGTGATAGCGTAAGCGCTGTGGTACGAACTGTGTATGAGCTTTTTCGATCCAATTATATTTCGTCTGAAGTAAAAGATCTGATTCAGCCTGCTGTCAATTATACTGCAACCGGGCTTTTAAATTCATTTTTAACCGCTGTAAAGCATCCTCAGGTTAAGATGTTTTTGGATAGCATGCCATATCTTTCGAGAAGTGTTACCGTTAATTCGGTTACGATTGACGAGCAGTTAACTTCGTTGCCCGCAGACATTCTTACGAATGTTCAGTTGACTACTCAAGCCCCCATATTGTTGCCTGATAGTATTAATTCATATTCCGCAGGCGTATTTCTACATTATTTTACCAATTCACAATCTGTCACTATTTCATCTGCTACTCCGGGTGCAGTTATTTATTACACGCTTGACAACACGCCACCGACTACTTCCAGTACGCTTTATACAGGACCTTTTACTTTGACCGAAAATAAAGCAGTTCAGGCAATAGCGGTTAAAGACGGCATGAAAATTTCACCTGTCAGCAGCAGAAATTACAGGCGAGTCGGAATAATTCAATCGGCCGGCGCGGTCCGCCTGGCTGATGGCATGACGGAAATAAGCATGCAGGCGGATTATGCGCCGTCAGGTTGCAACTATCTGGTTAAATTTATCGATGCTAATTCGAATATTGTTTATCAAAACACTATTAATCTTTCTGTAAATAATCAGCCTGCCACTGTTTATGGCTCGCCTTCCCTGTCACTTTATGAAAAGATCGTAATCTCTTATAATTCCGATTGGGGAACGCCCCCTAATATCAATTTACCGAATTATGAAATTTTAAAGTCGCAGATAATGGATCTTTCGGTAACGCCTATAGCTATTAGTTTTGATTCAATTGTTTTCGATCCTGTGCTTAAGAGAGTTTCGTGGACTTTACCCGCTTCGTTGCCTAAGCCTTATTATGTTTCAAGTTGTGAGGTTATTAATAATCAAGGCGGGACTTTTACGAATTCAATGATACCAATGGGGACTAATTATATGGGTCTTCCGATGGATGGAACATGGCCCGCTGCAACAGCATTTAATGTCAAATTAAAATTAATTATGGCAGACACTCAGATTGATTTACATGATCCGGCCAAGTCGATTGTCGGGCCAGAAACTATAAAAACATTTACTCTTGAGGGCATGCCCTTATCGACTATTGTTAGCGTTGAAGCTATGTTTCCTGGTATGCTTCGTGTATTATTTAATGTAAGTCCCAGTCCTGGAGCTATTATGGCCGATTTCGTAGTTATGCAGTCAATTAACGGCGGTGCGGAAACTACGGTTCCTGTTTTTAATGTTAATAATTTTTCGCCGGCTATTAATTTAAATGTTCCACTTGTTCCAGAAACTTCAACTGCTCAAACGGTTTCATATAGAGTTTCTTACAAAGGCGGTCCTTTTGTTTCTTCGAATTTGATTAGTATTCCTGCTTCAGCGCCTGCCCTGTTAGCTCCGGTTATGACTCCGGCTCCTGGTACTGCCGCAACAACCGTTAGTTTAACTAATGGGACGCCGGGAGCAGCAATTTATTACAAACTCGTAGGAGAAGCTGATATGCCATCAGCGACAGATATATTTGCCACAGGAAATGTTTATATAGGTCCGATTATATTGAATACGGAAGTTTTTACTAAAGTGTCAGCGGTAAGCGTTCTTAATGGCGTATATTCTGAAGTTATTTATGGCGGTTATAATCTTACTCCTCCGGCTCCGAAAATTGGCCAGTAATAATGATGATCATCTTTATTTGATGTTATGGAAATATGCTGAAATCCTCTCTCAATGGTTTGATAACCGGAGGAATATTTATGAATAAAAAAATAAATGAATTAAAATTTTTAAAAGACTTCAAATTTAACTTCCAACTAATTGGAAGTACTCTAATTCTCTTCTTGTTATTAATTACATTTTCTACAGTGAGTGCGGTTGATTATGCCCAAAAAATTCCACTCGCCGATGGCTTTAATTTTATCAGCTTCACCGTCGCGCCCGCCATTACGCCTGCCGAAATGAAGGCGCTCAATCCTTTTGTCGAAGATATTTATCAATTCAGTCCGGCGGCTGGAAGTTTTCTGGGGTTAGGAGACGGTACGCTTACCACGCTTGCGGCTTATAAAGGGTACATCGTTAAATCACGCGGGATTCAAACGCTTTATGTGAACGGCTCCGATCTTTCCACGGCGGCTACGGTCAACCTCAAAGCTGGATTCAATCTCGTCGGATTTTCCAGGGTGCCTGAAAAAATTAAATTTACACAGCTCATGGCGCGTTATGGGAATATCGGCGGCATATACCAGTGGAGCGCGAACGCCGGAACCTTCATACAGATGATACGCGACGGCGAAGGGCGCGTTGTGCAGCTCGATAGCGTTGACCCTACGCTTATGCCCGCCAGGTCTTATTTTATCAAAATGAACTCTGACGCTACGCTCGATTATAGCGGCCCTGCCGTTCTTGTCAGTCGCGATTCAAACGCGGAAGCTGAACCCGTCACGGCCACTCTCGAAGTAAACGGCGAATTGCCGCCGCTGCCGGAAGCGCCGGCCGCCGGTCCGAGAAGCTATATGGTAGATTATTCGGGCGGCCAGTACTCGCTCGCAGTCGTCGACGCCGAAAATAACTCGCTCGAGATCGGCACGGTTACCGTCAACGGCAACTCGTTCAAAGCGACTCTCGATATTACCGATACGCCGCGCAACGCAATGGTCGTCGTCAAGCAGAAAAAAACGGGCCGTATCCTATACAGAAATCTCATAGGCCGTACGCCAGTGAAAAATGAACTGCCGCGCGGCGCGCAAAAGATAGTGGTAAACGATATCGTTTTAAACGAAAAAACCACCGCTCAGGCTATTTTAGCGTCGGAAATGAAAGTGACTCTGCCGCCCATGGTCGAGATCTCCGCGTCAACTCCGACCGGAGCCACCATAGCGGCATCCAGGAACCCGGACGTCGAATACGCCATAAGCAGCGCCGTCGGCGAAGGCAATATTATCGAACTCGCGAAAGCCGTCAGAACGGTATTCAGCGTGATTACCTCTTCGCAAATATCCGATACCGCACGCGAAAAAATACTTTCGAATAATTCGAACCTCGCCAGCGCGAGCGAGATCATAGGTTCGTTCGTAGCCGCAGCGGGCGATGAAGAAGCTAAAAAACTCGCCGCCCGAGAGAAGCTCGATACTTCGATCACCCTTTTTTTAAATGAAATAAAAGCCGGCGCTTCGGTCGATAAAATCGACGCCAGCATTAAAAAAGAGGCGAATAAACCTCGCGTCGAAACGCCGGTGATCACTCCTGCCGGCGGACGCTTCGCCGATGCGGTCCAGACGGTTATATCTTGCCCGACAGCCGGCGCCGAAATTTATTACACGCTCGATAATTCAAGACCGGCGCGCGAAACCGCCGTACGATATTCCGGGCCGTTCGCGATAAACGCGAACGCTACCGTTAAAGCTGCCGCTTTCAAGGCGGATATGAAAGACTCTCAGATGGCATCGGAAAAATATTATATAAACGCTAAAGCGCCAATGTTTGTCCCGCCCGACGGAGAATACAAAGCCGGACAGTCAGTTGCCATTACGAGTGCTACGCCCGGCGCCGAAATTTATTATACACTCGATGGCGGAGAACCGCAGGCGGGCGTCAGCCCGAAATATTCTTCGCCCCTGTTCATCGGCCGCAACAGCCTTATTAAAGCCATCGCTTATACGGCTGGAATGGAAAGATCTGAAACAGCTTCTACGCAGTATATGATAAAACTGCCGGCGCCTTCAATAACGCCCGCCGGCGGCGAATTCGAATCATCACAGACCGTTTCGATTTTATTAAACCATCCGGGCGCCGAGATCCGATTCACTACCGACGGGTCCATGCCCGGAGTGTCGAGCCCGCTGTATAGAGCGCCCTTTGCCGCCGGATCCGATATGACCGTCAAAGCGATAGCGGTGATGGCCGAAATGACCAATTCGGATGTGGTTTCATGCGCTTACGCTATTAGAAACAACGCCGCCATAGACTATATGCCGCCCGCCGGCACTTACGAAACGGCTCGCTCCGTCGCGATAACTTGCACCAGAATCGACGCGGATATCAACTATACCATCGATGGCTCCGAGCCCGGCGTTAATTCTGCCAGATATACCGCGCCCGTCGCGCTTTCGAAAAATTGCGTCCTGCGCTCTGCCGCATTTAAAAATGGCATCCGGGTCTCGCTTCCCTCGTCCGGCGCTTACACATTTAAAACCGTGCCGCCGGTATTTGAAACGGCCCCTGGCACTTACGAAGGCAAAGCTACCGTCGTCATTACAGGCTCTCAGGGCGTCAGAGTCTATTATACTATTGATGGTACGGAACCATCTTCTGCCGGTCCGCAATATTCGGCGCCAGTCGTTATAACGCAAAACACCATTTTCAAAGCAGTCGCCCTCAGTGAAGGAATGGCCTTATCGCCCCTGACGGAAGCGCGTTATTCGATAAAGGCGCCTTCGCCTAAATTTACTCCGGCCGGCGGAACTTTTAACGCGACGACCGAAGTCGTCATAACTTCCGAAACTCCCGGTGCTACGATTTATTATACTCGTGACGGCTCAGCTCCGACAATCGCAAGTTCTATATTCACAGCGCCGATCACGCTTACCGGTAACGAGACGCTTAAAGCCATCGCGCTAAGGACTAATATGATACCGTCCGAGACCGCGGGCGCTTCTTTTATCATTACATTGCCGTCTCCGCCAGCGCTGCCGGAAACTTCTGTCGAGCCCCCTGTTGAGCCGCCAGTGACGCCTCCGGTTGAACCGGATCCTGTCGTTCCCGAACCGCAGGAAACTGACCCGGTTGAAATTCCAGTTACCCCGCCTCCGGTTGAACCGCCGGTCGTCGAGCCGCCGCCTGTGACACACCCACCTACGGTCACGCCACCACCGCCTGTGACGCCACCACCTCCGGCAACACCACCTCTGCCCGCGCCGCCGGAATCGGTTGTGGCTCCGACTTTTATACCGGCCTCATGTTCGTTCGTTAACGGACAGACTGTTACAATCACGACGGCTACTTCTGGAGCAACGATACGCTATACTCTGGACGGCTCCACTCCTAACGCCGCCAGCGCGCTTTACAGCGCTCCGCTGCTGTTAACTTCGAGCACGACAGTTAAGGCTATCGCAGTAAAAACTGGAATGAACGATTCGGTTTCCGCTACGGCGGTTTATACCAGGGTAGGCATAATTAACGAAACCGCCGCGTTTCAATCGAACGGCGATATTCTCATAAACTGGAATACGACCGCGCCCATGAGCGTTAAAGCTGTAGTAACGGCCAGTTCGATGATGCCGACTCCTGCCGATCCTTATGTGCAGGAAAGCACTTCGCCCGGTGCGCTTTCGCACTCCGCTACCATTCCGGCCGCTATGGTATTATCAAACTACCTCAACATCAGAATAAGCTACTCGCAAAGCGAATACGGCGCGATGTATAAGGAAATTACCGCCGGCGCCATCGCCGATAGGGTTCCGCAGATAGTCAACGAAAGCGCCTATAAGGCCGCCAACGGCGATATCCACGTTTCATGGCGAACATACGCTCCCGCGTCGAAGGCTGCCAGGATAATATTGAGAAACGCTATGCCGGCGCCAGGCGAACCCGTTGTGGTCGAAACTTTTTCATCCGTTTCCGCCAGCCATTCGGCTGTAATTCCGGCTTCGGTAGCAGCTTCAGCGATCTTTGACAGGCTTAGAATCGCCTATTACGTTTCAGATACCAGAGGCAATTATAAAGATATATTAAAGGCCTCGATCCCTGACTATTCGCAAACCGGCTCCGGAGCGGTCATTCTTAACGAAACGGCTGTGCGCCAGCCGAACGGCGATATAGTAGTTTCCTGGCAGACGAATATTCCCACGAACTATCGCGCCAAAGTCTGGGTGCGCGGCTCGATGCCTCAACCAGGAGATAATTATGTAGTAGAAAATATAATTTCAGCTTCGGCTTCCCATAGCGTCACGATCCCCGCAGACTCTCTGACGCTGGATTACATAAAATTTAAAATTGGTTACTATTTTAGCGAAACCAGCGGAACATATAAGGACATCCTCAAAGAATGGATAACTAACTGACCGCTGAATTAATTTTTTAGCAAAGTCCGCGCGGCGAGTGAAAACCTCGCCCCGCGGAGAAAACAAAAACCCGGAAGACTGAAAAATGCCTTCCGGGTTTTTGTTTATATAAAAAGAGTGAAATTATTATGGAATATAAAGGCTTTATCGGCAGCGTCGATTACGATGGCGAAGCAAGCATCTTTCACGGTGAGATTATAAACAACCTCGACGTTATTACATTTCAGTGAAAAACGGTCGGGCAGATAGAAAAAGCTTTTCGCGACTCTATAAATGACTATATCGAATGGTGCGAAAGCGAGGGTGCGGTCTCTGAAAAATCTTTAAAAAATGGACAATTGACTATTTTTCTTTTGTAATGATTTCTTCTATTTCTGATTTTAATTTCTTGATCTTATTGGCCGTTATATCCCATAAAATTTTGTAATTTATTCCAAAATATTCGTGAATAAGTATATCACGCAACCCGGCTATTTTTTTCCACTCTATGTGGCTGTAAGATAATTTCAGCGATTCCGAAATGTGCTTAACGGCCTCGCCGATTGTTTCAAGATTTCTGATAACGGCGTCAGCGAGCATTTCGTCTTTTGAAAATTCATCGAAATTTTTTCCATTGATATATTTAATTATTTTTTCGCACGATTTTAATATGTCTTCAAGATAAGCTAGTTGATCTCTTTCAGGCATATTTAACCTCTGAAAGAATTCTGGATTTGATCCTTGGATTAATGGGAGCGTCACGCATGACTAGATCGACTTTTTTTTGATAGATGTTTTCGAGATAAAATTTAAGGTCCATATAATTATCGAAAGTTTCAAAACCGTCTTCAAATTCAACCAGAATGTCGACATCGCTGGCGAGGGTTCCGAGGTTGTTGGCGAATGAGCCGAAAAGACCTATGGATTTAACTTTATATCGGGTCTTGATATTCTCTAAATTGTCGTGTATGACATCTAAAAAATTATTTTGAGACAACAACAATAACATCCTTTTCTAATTTTTTGCTCGATATTTTGGGGATAAAATCAACATTGATTTTTCGTCATTAACTTATTTTACCATGTTTTAAAATTAAAATCAATAGACAATCGACTTATAAAGCGCCGACAATTACCATGATAAAGCCGCGCTTGGCGACAACAGCCTTATAATGAAGGGCGAGACCCTCCCGCCCGGCACGCGCTGGCATGGCATCCCGGGAAGGAAAGACTGACCTTATGGAGCCTATTCAAACGGATTGACTTCGGTGTTGACGTCGCTTCCGTTTTCTATTTCCGCCGGCTTTTTATTTTCGGGGGCCGTTTGAGTTCCGATTTCGCCGCTATCTTTGCCCGTTTCGCCGGCGCCCGTTTTAACTCCGCCGTTGTCCGGCGCGGCGCCGTTATTCTTGCCGGCGTCTTCGAGCTTTATGGGCGGGCCGGATTGGCCGCTCGCGTCGATGTTAAGGCCGAAACCGGCTTCGATAGTTTTCGCTTCGCCGGCGTTATTGGTAAAGCTTACCACGCCTTCGGAGACGAATATTTTAACGTCGCCGCCGTCGGCGACCATTGTTCTGAACTCGGTGCCTTTGATGCCGATGGTTCCGGCGGGAGTCAGGACCTTAAAATTATTATTGCCGCCTTCGCCGCGGCGTTTATAGTTTATCCACATATCGCCTTTTTTTATTCTGACGCTTAAAATGCCGAACTCTATTTCCGTTTTTTCTTTCAGTTCGATCCTTGCGCCATAGCCGGTTTCGACCGTGCCGGAAACGTTCGGCGGCGTTTTGAGGGCGTCGCGGTCGTAAAGCTTCATCGAAGGGGCCTTAGAGCGTGCACAAACGGAATAATTATCCGCGCCCGCGGCCCTGTATTCAAAATCGCCGTTCATCGTTTCGAGCGATGCGACCGGTTCGGCCCGCTTGACTGTATCCGCCGCCGCGGCCGGCCCCGGAACGGCCGCAGCCGTAAACATAATTAATGCCAATGCCGCAGAGGCGAACCCCTTTGTTACAGCGTTCGAAACGGTACTTAGTGAAAAAAATGCCGTTACTTTGAAATTGAATTTGAGTGACATAAATCCTCCATGTATAATTTTGTTTTTGTTTAACTAAAAATTATTTGCCGGCGGCTATTCTGGCGATTTCCTTTTCGATCTCCGCCCGGCTTTCGCCGCCGCGCAGGCGGCTGGTGAATATTTCTTGCTCCACGTTAGTTTGTTTCCGCCCATGGTATTTTTTAAAGCAGGTTAGCACGAAACGCTCTTCCGAGTCCATTATGCAGTTTCTAACTTCTTCCTTTGAGCGCCCTTCGTAAATTCTGGCGACCCAGTATGGAACGCCTTTAATTGAAAAATCATTATCGCCCTGACCGAGGCCTCTTTCAAGTATGGACGCGTAAAGGTCCTTCACATAAGCGTAATTGGCGCGGTACTGCGGCGTGCTAACGTCTATAACTCTCACGCCCTGCTCGTTTTTTCCGGCATTTTCGTCCGAAGCGGCCGGCTGCCGGGCGGAGTTTATTTCGCTCGACAGTCCCATAAGGTTTGTCACGGCGGTTATTTCACCCTTGCCGGCGCCGTCGGGGGCTGATTCGCTGATTTCGACGGGTTTTTGCGCCGGCGCGCCTCCCGGGCCGGGCATTCCGCTGATAAGACCCGCCGTTTGCGGCACCTTCACCGTCGCCGAATTGGTTTTGAATCCGCTCAGCCAGAACTGGTTGGCCGTCGCGGCCGAATCGTCCGGATAAAGAGAGCGCAGGACGATCGAGGCGTCAAGCCTTTCGGATGCGCGATGCTTTATTTTGAGTTCCAGAAATGCCGGTTTTTTGTAGGGGCCCTTTCTGCCGGTTATTTCCGCTCCAGTTTCGTCGAAGATTTTGACGGCGAATTCGTTGACTGCATTTTTCCCGGCGAGCTGCATTCCGCTTTTTTGTAAGGCGTTATTCTCCCGCCATTCGGCGGTTTTAGTCAGCGAACCGTCTTCGCAGAGCCTGTAGGCGATGCGGCAGTATTCCTTAACGCCGTCCGGTCCTATGCTTTTGACTACGCCGAACGATAATTTTTTTGAGCCGGCATCGAAAACCAGGTAAGAAGCCTCATCGCCGGCCGTTTCGTGAAATGCTTTCAGATCGAGCCTCAGTCCGTAGATTATAAGAGACATTTCCTGGATCGCGGAAAGGTTTTTAAGGTTCTTTTCGCCCGCGAAAAAGCCGCGCGTGAGAAAACCGTATGCGCTCGCGAATAGCGCCAGCGCGATAGAGGCGCTTATCATTAATTCGGCCAGCGTGAAGCCGCGCCTTGCGTTAATCGAAATTTTCAATATCATCAACTCCCGTTAAAGCGGTTATTTTAAATTCTTTATTTTTTTTGCCCGAACCGAGATTTTCCGCGTATTCGACCGAAGCCTCGATGACCTTGAATGTGCATATTTTTTCAAGGCGCCTGGTCAGCGCCGCATCTCCGTCCGCAGGCTTTTTAAAATGCGCGGACTTTTCGTAAATCCTGACGAACCGTTTATAGCCGGCTTTGAGCGGGCTCACGCGCATTTTGGCGAAAAAAGGCGAGCTTTTCAGCGAATCGAAGTCGGATCTGTCCGGAAGGTCGGGAAGCTCGGCGAATTTATAGGCCGCCAGATTGTCGATTATCTCGTTGGCGTAATTGGTAGCGGTGAGCTCTTCTATAGTGGCGGCCGTTCCTTTCGAGGTGCCGGAGAAAATAGAGAAAACCGGAATCAGCCCAAGCGCAAGAACGACCAGGGCGATCATCACTTCTATATATGTAAAACCAGTGCCGCCGGGCGGCCTGCAGCCGCGTTTATTCATTGGTCAGACTCCAGTAAGTCAATGATTTTGACATGGTGTAGCCATAATGGCTTCTATAATTGGTCGCATCGCAAACGTCTAGCGCGGGATCGTAGAGGACCGACATTCTGACGAACGATCTTTCGCCGCCGGCCGAACCCAGGAGTTCTTCCAGGCCGGAAGGCGCGGAAGCCGTCTTGAAGAGGCTATCCTTAGAGTTAAGGTCGAAATCGATCGTGTCCATGGTTATATTGCCGAATACCTGAAAATAATCGACGCCGGATTTTTTGATACGGCCTCCCGGAGCGTTGAGCGAAGCCTCGATATGCTGTCCGGCTATGGTAATGTCGCCTTTGAGAGAAATTAGCGTTAGAGTAGCTCCGGCGGCGCGGGCGAGTTCGGATTTGTAGATAGCGGGCACTTTTACGCCGTTTTTGAAAATAAGCATGGCGTTTTGCGAAAAAACGAGGCTGGTGATCTTACGGCCGCCTATGGCGCTAAGATCGCATGGCGTATCGGAATCTATATAATAAACGCCGCCGTATTTTATGACGCCTTTTGAAGGCGTATCGAAAGACATCGCGTGTTCGGCGAATTCCTGTATCGTGTTGAAGATCGCTCCTGCCTTCGTTCTTATGTCGTAGCCTGCGGGTGCTGGAGCGCCTGGATTTTTGAGCGGGTTAAGATACGACGCGTCGGTCAATTCGAGCGCCGCGAGGCTGCCCTTATAAATGCCGTCGCTGAATATATCGGCACACTCTTCAATTTCACCGCCGTCAGAAGCGCGGTATTGAGATATTTTAAGGCCGGCTCCCCTGAGGCATCCGCCGTATTTTCCGTCCCGTGTGTAAAAAAATTGATTGTCGTTTTCCTGGTGCGGATAAGAAGATAGTATCCTGACGTCTTTCTGTTTCAGAGAGTACTGGTTTCCCGGTTCGATGACGCCGCCGGATGGTTTAGAATTTGCGGTGATCCAATCCCAGCTTTTATTGTACGGTTCCGTAACCGCGCGCGTCATAAATATCTTGTAAGTTTTCAGTGAGATCGGGTCCGGCTGACCTGAAGCGTCTTTGCAGGTAAAAATATCGTTTACGTCGTATTTAATAAGCGCGAAATCAGGATCGGGGCAGCGTGCCTGGCCGCTCTGGCCTAAAGTGTCGTCAACCTCGCCGAGCCCGCTCCAGCCGTCATCGAAAAAGGACGGCATAACTCCGTCGTCGGTAAGCGTTCCGTTGTCGTTGATCATAAAATAAGGCAGTATGCGAGTGCCCGGATAAAAATGGCCGGGGCATGCGCCGTAAGGGTATTTATGCATTTCCGGGCTTTTCATGTGGTCCTGGAAGAAAGGCGATGCTGCCGCATGAAGGCAGTTTTGCGTGACGTATCCTATTTTAAGGTAGGTCCTGAAAACGCTCCCCAGAACTATCGTAGGCGAGCGCCTGTCCAGGTAGCGGCCCGGCTTGTGCCATGACGCCGGGTCTATTTTATGGGCCTGAACGTCGCCTGAAAGTTTAAGAAGGCTTGCGGCGGGCTTTATGGATTTATCAATGGCCTCGTAGTTTTTAAGTATTCCCGAGCCGGCGAGCGCCTTGAATTTCCAGTACATTCCGTCATGGCTTATGCTGATTATGAAATCGTTCGCCGCCGGATGCGGTTTCGCGTTCCTGAAAGAGTCGCCGTAGGGGAATTTAGCGCTTTTTAATTTACTCAGCGTCGCCGACAGGTTGGATTCCAGCATTAAGAAAGCTTCCGGAAAACGCAGATGGTCCATTCCCGCGGGATAATCGACCCAGATCAGAGGATTGGCGGCGCCTGGGGAAATATTGATTCTGTAAAAAGAGTTTTTTGCGGCGTCGGCGAGATAAACCCAGCCGCGCGTCGCCGGAGAAGGCCTGTAGGAGTCTGCGCCGGCTGAAGGGACGGCGGCCCCGGGCGGGAGCATTTCGCGGATGCCGCCGTAGGTCTGTGAATACCCGTCGCGCGCGAAAATATCGGCGGGATGATGGACGAGTATAAGCGGGGAGCGGCCCGGTGCGGCTTTAGGGTCGGCGAAGCCGTGGCTCGCAATTTCCATGAATTGTCCGGGAGCGAGAGGATGGTGCTCGAGCTGGTTTTCCTCGCCCGAACGGTTGCGGGCGAAAAGCGTGAACTTGGAAAGAACGGGCGCGAGAGTATTGGCGACTTTTAAATCGTATTTGAAAGTGAAGACTTTTTTAATGCTTCTGTAATTGACGCAAGAGCGAATTACTACCCTGCCGACGCGTTCGAACGGATCCGCCGGCATGAAGCCTGAAGTTTCGAAGTTCGCCGGCATCGCCTGGCTTTTGTTGTAGGGGCGGAAGCCTTCGTAGGCGAATTCGACATAATCTAAACGGCCGCCAAGGTCTTTAATCAGCTCAGCTGTAAAAAAAGGGCAGCCGGCCGTGGGCAGGCGGAATGTTTTCGAGTGGAGTTTTTTTTCGGATAGTTCGGTGAGCGGGGCGAGAATGAAATTTTCAAACGGGTCGGCCGCGTCGAGGGACTTGAAATTTAACATTCTATGACGGAATTGAACGAGCGCTTCCTTGGCGGCCGCCTGGGCGAGTTTTTCGGCGACGCTCGAATGCTGGATATAGGCCGCGAGATGCTTTTCCGCTTTGAAGAAGTCGAACATGGCGAACCCGATAAGGGATAATATCGTAAGAATCACAAGCGTCATGACGACTATGATCGCGGAATCGCTTTTTGCCGTTATTGTTTTAAATCTCATGCGCTCCATCCGTAAAATAATAATTAATGCCGCCGGCACTGCGTAGAATGAACAGCATAAAATCATTTTATCATATTTTAAGATATATTGCAATTGACTGAGACAAAAATGACGAGGCTTTTTGCTCGGCAATCGCTTATTTCGGCATTATTGACTTTTAAATTATTATTTGATAATATAACGACCCTGAATACGCTTTAAGAAAAAATAATTTGCAGGAGTGTAGCTTATGTTTTTAAAATTTAGAGCAGTTAAAAGCGCTTTGCTTTCATTATCGTTACTTTTGCTGGCAGTAATTTCAACCGGCTGCTTCACGGAAAACGATTCCGATTCAAGCTTAAGCGTTAATAATATTATCGACTCACGTATGGCCGCCGGTAAAATTCCCGGCGCTATCGTCGGAATCTGGGAAGCCGGCTATGAAACTCAATTGATATCTAAAGGCCTCGCCGATATTTCTACGGGCCGCGTCGCATCGGCAAGCGACCGTTTCAGGATCGCCAGCAACAGCAAGATGTTCACCGCTATGGCGCTTCTTATTCTTGCCGACGAGAAAAGAATCGGGCTCGACGATAAAGTGTCGAAGTATATAAACGATTTTCCATATACCGATCAGGTGAGCGTAAGGCAGCTGGCCAACCATACTTCGGGTTATTTTAATTATACGGAAGATCCGGCATTCACCGCCGCTGGCGCTTCAAATATGCTTAGAAGATGGGCGCCGCGCGAAATGCTCGAATATATAAAAAACAGGCCGCTTAACTTCACTCCCGGCACTAATTACAGCTATTCAAATACCAACTATATCCTAATGGGCATCATAATCGAAACGGTTACCGGCCAGAAATGGGAAGATTATATTACTGCGAGAATTATCAATCCGCTTATGCTTTCCGAAACTTCATATCCGAAAGACGCTTCCATAGCCGGAAGCTGCCTTAAAGGTTATAACGTGGAAGGAGCCGCTACCGTTGAAATAGTAGTGGACCCTTCGATGGGCTGGGCCGCGGGCGGGCTCGTATCCACGCTCAACGACATGAAAAAATGGCTCGACGCCCTTGCCGCGCACACGCTCATATCGCCGAAAATGTTCGACGAACAGATGAAATGCGTCACGGACCCCACTTCTAACGGCTCGTACGAATACGGCTTCGGCGTCTCGCGCGTGTGGGCAAAATATATCGGCCATACCGGAGTAATTCCGGGTTATAATTCGGCCGCGTATATTAGCCGCGACGGAAAACAAGCTATAATAGTGGTATGCAATAACGAAGAAGGCGGCGTAGCCACGAGTATAGCGTTTCAAATAGTAAAGTATTTGTTTAAATAAATCGAGGACGGAATATATCGAAGAGTTAAAACCTTAAAAAATAAATCTATAAAAAATACCCGCCGATTATATTAAGGAGCGGGTATTTTTTATTTACATGTCTTTGAATTTTACGAAGCCTTCCTGCATGAGCTTTTTAAGCAGGACTTCTATTTTATTGAACCTGTAGGCGCTCGCGGTTTCCTTGAAGCCGAGCTCGAAAAAACGGTTTTCTTCTATGAAGAAAAAATATTGAATGCACTGAAGCTTGCCTTCGGGCGCGTCGCGGTTTTTATCGAGATAGATATTTACGATGTCTATTTTGGGCAGGTGTATATAATCTTTGCCCTGCGCCTCGGCTATATGCGCCATTTGAGTCATTAATTCGCGCGAATCGCCCCAGTCTTTGCTTAAGATCATAGCGCAGTCCAGGTCGTATTCTATATCGCCCGAGCCTTTGCAGTGATATAATTCGGGGCGGACGTCGTCGTTCTGCTCCATTTCTATGAGGCAGCCTTCTTTGTTGAGCGATGAAACCACTATGACAGGGCAGTTCAGCTCGATAGAAAGGCGTTTTAAATCTGTAGAAATCTCTTCCACGCGGAATTTTTCTGAATCGTAAGATTTGCCCAGAGGCATTTTCTGGATATAGTCGCACACGATCATGACTTCGTCGGTCTTGTGGTCCTGCATGGCGTTATAGGCCTGGGCCTTTATGCGGTCGATCGTGTCTTCGCGGCTGCCTTCTATTATATAAAGGTTGCTCATGTAGCGTTCCATTTTGATCCAGCCGTGGGCGAACCTCGCGTCGTTTTCGGGAATGCTCTTGATGCGCCGCCGCTGAAGCGTGTCGGGGTTGATGCGCGTTTCCTTGGCCAGAAGGCGGTAAGTGAGGTTGACGCTGGTCTGTTCCCATGTAAAAAACAGCACCGGAATTTTATTATTGGCCGCCACGAGCGTGGCGAGTTCGAGCGTGAAATTGGTTTTGCCGCGCCTCGGCGCGCCGGCGATGCCGTATAAAAAGCCTCGCCTCAGGCCTGAAATCGCTTCGTTGAGAGAAACGAACGGCTTTACGCTGTAGCCCAGGCAGTCGCGCTCGCCGTTCACTTCGCGCAAATTTATGTCCTGCGCGATTTTGATCATGCTGGCTTTTATGAGCTGGATATCTTTATTGACCTGCGAACGGTTGATCTCGCGAAGCCGCGAAGACATTTCGGAGACGAAATCGAAGCAAGCCGTCTCTTCGAGCCTGTCGCATTCATCGAGAAATTCGCCGATTTCCTGCTGGATTTCGGCGAGCCTGTTTTTAACGCCGTTTTTACGCAGTATTTTGAGATAGGCCATTATCTGGCCCAGCTGGGGCTCTGGAGTGTTTTCGACCGTTTCGTAAAAACGCGCGGTTTGATCGTCGAAGAGTTTCATTTCGCGAAGCTTTTCACGGACGGTGATGAAGTCGGGCACGCCGTCGCCGGAAGAGCATACCGCCTGAACGGCCTGATATATGCGGCGCGCATGCGAGCTTTTGAGCATTTTTTCGTTGAAACCCATCGCCGCGGCTTTTTTCATCGTATCGATATCGTTGATGAAGCCGTTTAAAATGCTGTATTCTATCTGTATTTCGCCGCCGGCGCGCCGCGAGTTTTTTTCGCCCGATTCGCTGGTTACGGCCATAGCGGCTTACCAGCTTATGACTATATTTGTAGTCGGGTGGGCCTGCTTTTCGCGGGATATTTCGGAAAGGTCCCTCAGCATGTCCGAAATCTGGTCGAAAGAAGGCACGAGTACGTTGGATTTGAATTCTTCTTCTTCTTCGGTTGCGGCAGTATTTTTAACGAAATCTTTTCTGGTTTTTTCCGCCGTGTGCGAAACCGGTTTGGGCGATTTATTTTCTCTGGATACTTCGGTGTTGTCGCCTTTGGCGAGCATCTGCCTCTGGCCTATGTGGTTGGTGACTTCTACCAGGCCGAAAATATTCTGGACCTCGACGCCGAATCCGGGCGCGTAATAAATTTCCTCTTCGGTGCCGCGCACTGAAATCGTGGAAACGGGCGTTTTGACCTGGAATTCGGTCTTGGTATCGATATCGCGGTGGACGGTGGCCTTTACCTTGCCGTTAAAAAGCGATACGTTGGCGTTTACGCTTTTGGCCTGCAGCGCGAATTTGCTGATCTGGATTTTGGAAAGCTCCTTGACGCTTAAAACCGATTTATCTTTAAATTCGAGCGTGCAGGTGGATTCGAAAGCCGTCATTATATATACGCCTTCTTTGAGCTCCATACCGGCCGCGACCGGCTTCCATTCGGTTTCGGCGTCGGATTTGAACGTGACGTCGCCTTCTATGGCGGTTACTCTGGCCGAAAAATCCTGCGCGGACGAAGCGGCCGCGAAAGCAAGTATTATAAAGACCGTAAGCAGAAAAATCGATTTAATTTTAAGTTTCATAATGCGCACCTTTATTCCTTTTTTTATTAAATTTCGGTTTTAGTAAGCGACCATGGCGTTTACGTCTTCGTAATATGAAATATTCTGGCCGTTGCCGCCGTTTAACATGATATCTTCGACGAACGAATCGTTTTTAGCGTCGAAGATCCTTACGAACGCCGAGCCGCTTCCGTTTAGCGTGAAAACGAGGCGGCCTGTTTTATCGGTGTCGATGGCGATGGGCTTCATGGAGGCGTAAGAATCGGCCACTATGACCGAACCTGCGCCGCCGGCCACGTTATAGCTGTAAATATTGCCGTCGGAAAACTTGGCCAGGTAGAGCTTTAAGGAATCGGCGTAGCTGGAGAATTTTAAGTAAGCGCCGCCGGTCAACTCGGGCTGGCCGAGAGGGATGCGCTCGAATTTTTCGGTTTCCGCGTTAATAAGATATATGTTTTTACCCCTGATTTCGGCGGTTGCGGCGTATTTTTTGTCGCCGCTGAGAGTTATGCCCGAAGGCCTGTCGTAAAGCGGTATCTGGTTTTCGGCTCTGGGAGGATAAACCGAGAAGTCGTAAGGCGCGATAACTATGTCTCCCGTAAGGTAGAGCTTGTTGTTTTTTATTTCGGCCGCGCTGGCGGTATTGGTGAATGAGATATTTTGAGTGTTGGCTATGACGAAGTTGGGTTCGTTAACGATATGCCATTTGTAAACGCTTTTGGACGAAACAAGGTATATGCTTAGATTATCTACCGAAGGCGCGAAGTCGATGAGCTTTTCGGTATTGAACGCGCCGAGGTTGAATACGTTTGACGACGGCGATTCCGTAGTAAGCCCGGTGAAAACGGTGAAATAATTGTTGTCGTCGAGTACATAAAGTTTTTCTTTATTGAACGACGGTTTGACCGTCTTGATGGAGCCGAGATAAATAGTGGAAGCGAGCACCGCCCGGACCGCGAGTTTAGAAGAATCGTCGCCGTGGTAGAAATCGTAGCAGTACATATAGGTCTGGTTGGTGACGAATACGCGCGTTTTAGAAACGGCGCCGCTGATTATTTTTACGTTGTCGCTGAACGCGCTGAAGCCGGGGATGGCGGCCTTTAAATTGATTGAAGCCGGCTGCGCCGCGGTTATGCCTGAAAACGAGGCTACGCCGTTTTGCGCTTTTACCGAAAGTGTTCCGGCGAGTGCGCCGGCGGAAGCTGACAGTGTAACGGTTTCATCGGTATCGACCACGTTGCCGTACTGATCGAGAAGAGCCACCGCGAAACTTTCCCATGCGCGGCCGATTCCGGCGATCGGCAGGGGCTGCTTTTGAAATGCGATGCTCGATATTACGGGCTTATTGGACTGGTTGTATATGAGAATGTCTTCGCTTTTGGTGACCACCGAGCTCGCCGAAGACGCCGAAGCGGCTATGGATGCGGCGAAGCGAGTAACTCCGGTTTTGCCGCTTTCGGACGAAAGCGATATGTTGGTGAAAATGGCTACGCCGTTTACGGGCGTTACGGAAGCCTGGCCGAAAACGGCGGGGGTGACGGTGGTGTTATCCAGCGGGTCAGCGGAAAGTGTTATAGAGTCTTTAGCGCCTTCGAAAATGCGCCCGAACTGGTCGTAAACCGCCACCGTTATTTTTCCGAAAACGTCGCCGTATTTTACGGTGCGCTTATCCAGCGGTTCGAACCCTATGCGCGCGGGGTAAAGTTTGATCTGCGAAGTTTGATTGAGGTTCATCGCGAGGGGCGAAACGTAGCCGCCGCCCGAAGACGTTTCGAGCGGAACGAAGAACGAATCCACGGTGGCCTTATAGACGAATTCTGTGTCGGCGAGCGGATCGTTTTTGGCTTTAGCGTTTAGAACGATGGAATATGTATCGCCGGCGAAAACGCCGATTTCGGCCCTTCTGGATGCGAATTCTACCCTTGTTATATTGAACACTACCTTGTTGGGGTCTGATATGGAGCCGCGGTAAACGGTTATTTCAACGCTTCCGACGGCCGTTAAAGGTATTGCCGCGGCTCCCGGAGCGGCCATTAAATTAAGCGATACGGGAACTTTTGGCCGGGAGTCGATAAGGCTTTCGGAAACCGAGCCTCCGCCTCCGCCGGAGCAGCCGTAAAAGGATATGATGGCGAATAAGAAAAGGATTATGGATAGGAAATTTTTGAAATTGTTTTTTCGCATATTTTTACCTGCTTTTTTTATTGAATTTAAAATTACACACGTTGCCGCTGAAAAGTAAAATGCCGTAAAATATGCTTTTAAGTTTGATTATGTTAATGAGCATTTTACCTTTCTGCCTAACTTATATTATCTTACATTATAGCAAAAAAAGCAATATAAAAATCAAAAAAACATCAAATTTTTGCATCGGCGTCTTGCGAAGTGGAAAAATCTAAATTTTTATTTTGAAAACGGTTAAAATTGTGTTATTATAATAAAAATTTCGCCGCGCCGCATTTTATGGCAGCGCGACCAATCTTTATGCGGGTGATAAAATTGAAAAAAATTGAAAAATCTTTTGCTGTAAATGTTTTTAGCTGTTCGCCGGACCGCTTTCGCTATATGCTCACAGCCGTTGCGGCCTTCATTTTCCTTGCCGTTCTTGGTTTGGCAGGCTGCGGCGGCGGGGGCGGAAGCGAAAGCGTGGTGTCTCAGTACGCTCGTAACAGCCTGCCTTCCGTCAATAATTTAAAGATAGGGCAGACCGAAGAGAATATTTTAATAAGTTTCGGCGTCTTCGACGCCGAAAGCGACGCGTGCCATGTGAGCGTTTATTACAGTGCCGACAGGGGCGCGAGCTACTCGCAGATCAAAGATATCGCCGGGTTCTCGGGCGTCATGCCTTCAGGTTCCACGGCCGTTCTTTTGTGGAAACCGGTTAACTTTTCGGAGCTCAATCTCAAGGACCTCAAGATCAAAGTCGCCGTTTCCGACGGCATAAACGAAGGCGCCGCCGGGACCTCAGACCTTTTTTCAATAAACGTTCCGGTAAATAAAACGGTCGGTAAAATCGCTTTCGTTTCCACGCGCGGGGTCAACCAGGAAATTTATATAATGAACGCCGACGGCACCAACCAGTACAGGCTTACAGACGGTAAATACGGAGAAAATTTCGCCGCCATTTCGCCCGACGGAAATAAAATCGCTTATGTCGGCTCGAAAGAGTCGCCCAACGATCTTTATATAATGGACTCCAACGGGCTCAACCCTAAAAGGCTCACTTTTTCAGACTCCGGGGAACAGTTTTATTACCCGTCTTTTTCTTCGGATAGCTCGAAAATAGTTTTCATAGCGAGTTTCAATAACACCACGAACCTTTGCGTCATCAACGCCGACGGCAGCGGTCTGGAGCTCGTCAAAACCCTTGATTATGCTGCTTATTACCCTGTTTTTTCGCCGGACGGGTCCATGATAGCTTTTTCCATGCAGGACGGCGGCAAAAATAAAATTTATTTAATCCAGCTATCGTCAAAGACGGTCGCCGCTTTTATCGCGGGCGAGTATAACGTCAACTATCCGGTGTTTTCGCCGGACGGCACGAAAATAGCTTTCACTTCCGATGTGGACGGAGATTTTGAAATTTATCTGCGCGACCTTAAAACCAACGAAATAAAAAAATTATCTGAAAACTCATACCATGACACATATCCGCGTTTCACTCCCGACGGCGGCCGCATTATTTACAGTTCCAGGCAGTCGGGCAATAACCAGATTTATTCCATGAACCTTGACGGCACGGGCGTAACCCGCCTCACCAGCACTCTCAACGACGAGTTTTTCGCTACCGCCGGCGCCGGCTACGTAATTTTCGCCCCGCCGCGCCCGCTTCTTAAAAGCATATCGCTTTCGCAGGTGAATATCACGGGCACGCCCGTGGACCTTTCCAAGATCGTTTGCACCGCTTTTTACGAAGACAACACGTCGCTCGTCGTTACGCCGTCCTGGTCCATCGTTTCCGGCGGCGGAACGCTAGCCGGAACAAGGTATGACGCCGACCCTTATTCCGATACCGACACGGTTATTTTAAGGGCTTCATATTCCGAATACGATATAACCAGGACCAACGATCTAAAAATAAAATTATCGTCGCTTCTGAACGGTTCGCGAAAAATATACCTGGCGGCCGGTTTCGATCCATATTCCGAATCCAATATATTTTGCGTTAACCAGAACGGCAGCGGCCTGTCTCAGATAACTTTCAACGACTCCACGCTCCTTCACAAGGCCGCCATTTCGCCGGATGGAACTAAAATCGCATACAGCGGCACTAAAGACAATAACGTAGAGCTGTTCGTGATGGACCTTAAAACTTATAAAAAAACCAGGCTCACGAGCAACTCAAGCTACGACAACGACCCGTGCTTTACGCCAGACTCGTCTAAGATAGTGTTTTCATCCAACCGCGACGGCAATTCCGAGCTTTATATAATGAACGCCGACGGCAGCGGCCAGAGGCGCCTCACCAATAACTCTTACGATGAAAAAAGCCCTTACGTGGCCAAAGACGGCCTCCTTCTGCTTTACACTTCTAACGCCGAAGGCGATGAAAAAGTATTCGCGGCCGTTTTCGACCCGATAACGGGCCTGGTCAGCAACGAAACGCGCATAACCGACGGCGCCGGCAACGACAGGAACCCTTGCTTTTTATCTAAAGACCGCGTGGCGTTCGAGTCTGACCGCGAAGGCGTATCGCGCATATTTTCGGTATCGCTCAACGGCGGCGAGACGAAGGCGCTTACGGCCGGCGTTAATAACGCGCTGCATCCGTCGTGCATTCCGGGCGATAATTTTATCGTTTATATTACGGAAAACAATTCAAAATACGGCCTCATGATTTTGAACGCCGATACGCTCGAAGAACAGCCGCTGATAAGCCTGGGGCAGCTCGCCGAAAATTACGGGCTCGAGTATCCGGTCTTCACCCATAACAAGAATTTCATAATATACGGCTGTCTTAAAGCGCATATTCTATCCACTTCGCTCGACGACGGGACCACTTATTCGATAGTGCGCGCGCTGAATAAAAATTCTGCGCCTGTGGCTTCGCCGGACGGTTCCGAAGTTTTCTACCATTCAGATATAGATAACGCCGGATATTTCGATTTTAACAAAGCCGCGGCCCTGGCCGTTTACGACATATATTCGGTCCCAGCCGGCGGCGGAAGCCGCTCGAAAATAACGTCAGCTGTTTCGCCGATAAACGGCTTTTATAATCCGTTCTTTTCGCAGGCGGCGGGAAAAATTACCGCCACGGCGAATCTTAACGATAACCTCGAAATCTATTCATTCGACAGAAACGGCGGCGGCCTTGTGAACCTTACGAACAATCCTGCCGCGGACGTAACCTCTAAATTTTCGCCGGACGGCACTAAAATAGTATTCGTCAGCGACCGCGACAGCAACTACGAGATTTATCTGATGAATTCCGACGGCAGCGGCCTTATAAATATTTCCAATAATCCTAAAAACGATTCCGACCCCAATTTTTCGCCGGACGGCAAAAAAATAGTGTTCTCCTCCGACCGTGACGGACGCGGCCAGATCTATACCATGAATATCGACGGCGGCGGCGTCAGGCGCATAACCTCCGGCGAGCTCAACAGTTTCGAACCGTGCTATTCGCCGGACGGACGTAAAATAGTGTTTTGCGCCTATACTTCAAACCTTTCCGACGGCGGAGTTTTTATGGTGAACAGCGACGGCAGCGATCCTAAGATAATTTTAAGAAATTCGACGGCGCTGAAATTCATATCGCCTTCCTGGTAGCGCATCAATTTGTTCGAATTAAAGAATAAATTTTAAGGCGGCCAAGAAAGGCCGCTTTTTTCATATTGCCGTTTTGATAAAATCTTTTCCTGCAAAGAATCTTGTGAATTTCTTCAAGACGATAAAAACGATTGCATTTATCGTTTCGTTTTGATAAGATAAGCATGACATTTATTTAATAATGAAATATCGAGATAAAATTCGGAGGATTTATAATGAACGATCAAGTGTTAAAATATTACGAGCTTTCTCATCCTGAAAAAAGGCTGTATTACCTTCAGAAATATTATCCGGAAACGTCGATGTGGAACGTCGCGCAGACGGTTGTTTTTAAAATTCCGGTAAATTCGTGCATATTAAAAAAAGCCATAAATCTTTTTGTGCGCAATAATCAGAATATGCGCATACGCTTCGCCGAAACCGAAACGGGTCCCGGGCAATATGAAGCGCCTTTCGAAGAAACTGAAATCGAGACGTTCTCTTTTACCGGCCCGAAAGCTTCCGAAGATTTGAATGAGTGGGCTGAAAAAGAATCCCGCAGGCCTTTTAAGAATTTTACGGACGCTCCGCTTTACAGGATTCATATTATCGCGCTCGATAACGAGCGCGGCGGTTTTTATATTAACGCTCACCATATGATAATAGACGGCGCATCGCTCGCCATAGCCACCGATAAAATCATAGAATATTACGAAAGGCTCAAAGGCGGAGAAGCCGATATCAGCGAAAAATTCACTCCTTACTTCAATTATCTCAAAGAAGAAGCCGATTATCTCGCCTCGAAAGATTTCGAAAACGACCGACGGTACTGGTTCGAAAAATATAAAACCGATATCGAACAGCTTGAATTAAGGCCCGTGCGCGATAAAGAAGATTTTACGGTCAGGCGCAGCTACCATACGGCTCCCGCGGGACTTTCAAAAAAAATATACGCTTACTGCGATAAAAATAAAATAAGCGTTTTCAAGTTGTTTATGAGCGCGCTTTTTATTTATTTTCACAGGCTTACCATGAAAGAGGATATCGTCATTCAAACTACTCATCACGGCCGCAGTGAGGAATTCAAAAACTCCACAGGCATGTTCTTAAGCTCTTTACCCGTTCGTTTTACATTTTCCGGCGATTCCACTTTTTCTTCGATTTGCTCGAAATTCGTGCCTGAATTTAAAGAAGCTCTTTCACATATGAAATTTCCCGGCGACATGCTTGCCGCGGAATTCCGGCGCCTTAACCGCGATCCGCAAAACCTGTTCGCGGTCGCGCTTTCGCAATTCGTAAAAAACCGCAATAGAGGCAATGTCGAAACCAGATGTTATTGCACCGGCGAAACTTTCAGCCAGCTAGCGTTTTATCTCAGTTACGACGCGGCCGCTGACGACGAAATCGAATTTTTTATCGATCACCGTGTTTCGATGTATCAGCAGGGCGAGATAAATTATATGGCCGGCCATATTTACGAATTGATAAATCAGGCTATCGAAGACGACGGCAAAAAAATATCGTCTTACGACTTTTTATCGGATAAGGAAAAACGCCGCCTGCTATATGAATTCAACGACAACGACTCGTATTATCCCGAAGATAAAACTTTCGTAGAAATATTCGAAGAGCAGGCCGCCAAAACGCCCGATAAAAAAGCTGTCGTGTTTTTAAACGAATCCATCTCATATAAACGCTTAAAAAATAAAGGCGACGCTCTGGCTGCCAGACTTCGCTCTTTAGGAGCCGGCCGTGACGATATCGTAGGTATTTTCGTTGACCGCTCGATTGAAATGTTTATAGGCGCGGTCGGCGTTCTAAAATCGGGCGCCGCTTTTATGCCGATCGACACCAAATATCCTATGGACAGAATAGAATTTATGCTCGAAGACAGCAGGGCCAGGGTGCTCGTCACCCAGAAGCACCTGATGGATAAAATAAAATTCAACGGTACCGTTATCGACCTCGAGGACCAGTCGCTTTACGACGGCTGCGCTGAAATCGAAAGCGTCAGCAGGCCCGAAGATCTGGCTTACGTCATATACACTTCGGGCTCGACCGGAAAGCCCAAAGGCACTCTCATAGAGCACCGCGCGCTTCTTAATTTTTCGTACTGGTATAAAAATTCCCGTGCGATAACCGAAGAGGACAGACTTGCCAAACATGCGTCTTTCGGCTTTGACGCTTCCATTGTAGAGGTTTTTCCGCCGCTGATAGCCGGCGCTGAAATCCATATAATCAGCGAAGAAATAAAGTTGTCGCTTGGCGAGCTCAACGATTATTTTGAAAAGAATGAAATAAGGGGCTGCTTTCTTACCACGCAATTCGCCGAGCAGTTCCTCGAAAATATCGACAACAAATCGCTGCGTTACCTCGATACGGGCGGCGAGAAGTTAAGGACGTTCACGAAGCGCGGCTACCGCTTTTATAATTGCTACGGCCCGACGGAGTGCACCGTCTATACCACTTTCTTCCCGGTGGATAAAATGTACGCAAATATTCCCATAGGCAAGCCTCTCGCCAATACGAAAGTTTATATAGTGGACCGCAACGGAAATCTCATGCCCGAAGGCTATTGCGGCGAGCTTTGCGTATCGGGCGTATGCCTTTCGCGCGGCTATCTTAACAGGCCCGACACCACCGCGGAAAAGTTCGTCAAAAATCCTTTCAACGAGGGTGAGCGGCTCTACAAAACCGGCGATCTCGTAAGATGGCTTCCCGACGGCAATATCGAATACATAGGCCGTATCGATAATCAGGTAAAGCTTCGCGGCTTCAGAATAGAGCTCGGCGAAATAGAGATAGAAATAATGAAGGTCAAAGGCGTCAAAAACGCAGCGGTAACGCTTGCCGCCGATGGCGACAATAAATTCATCTGCGCTTATATAGTGGCGGAAAAATCTTTGACGCACGAGACTATAAAAAAAGAGATCTCGCAGAACCTTCCCGAGTTCATGATCCCGAATTATTTTATAAGCCTGGATGAAATGCCGGTGAACGCCAGCGGCAAGATAGATAGAAAAGCCCTGCCGGCGCCGCGCATAAAGAGCGAGGCAAAATCCGATTATATCGCGCCCGCCGGAGAATGCGAATTACGGCTCGCCGCTTTGTGGAAAGAAACGCTGGCTATAGATAATGTGGGCGCGCTCGATAATTTCTTTAAAATAGGCGGCCATTCGTTGAAGGCCGTGATATTGCAGGCTAAGATAGAAAAAGAATTCGGCTTGCGCATGTCAATCAAAAAGATATTCGACAATCCTTCGCTGCGCGATATGGCGGCGTTTATCGAAGCGGGCGTTTCCGCGCCCGCGATGAAAAAAAAGAAATCGTCCGATATGGCGGCGTTCGAAAACGGCGTGGAAGAAAAAATCGTTAAAATATGGGAAGAAGTTCTTTCTTTAGATGGGATATGCGCGCTCGATAATTTCTTTAAAATAGGCGGCCATTCGATTAAAATGGTATCTTTGCAGTATAAAATCGAAAAAGAGTTCGGCGTCCGCGTGCCGGTGAAAAAACTCTTTGAAATGCCTACGGCGCGTCTTCAGGCGGAATTTATAATCAACGCCGGAGGAGCCGCCTCCGGCGGAACGGCCGTTAAAGCTCAGACCGCCGAAATTTCCCGCGGGGCGAGGACTGTCGAATCCGAGGCTTTGCATTATCCTGTTTCTTCGGTTCAGAAGCGCCTGTTCATAGTCGAAACTATGGAAGGGCCGTCCGCCTCTTATAACTTACCTTTCACGCTTAAAATTAACGGCAAGCTCGACAGGCTTAAATTCAGCGAGGCCATCGAAAAGATGGCGGACCGCCACGAAGCCCTGAGAACGTCTTTTAGTTCTAAAGACGGCGAGCCTTTTCAGGTAGTGCATCCGTCTATAAGGCTTAAAAAAATATTTCAGGACGCTTCCGACGGCGTTATGCAGGAATATATCGACGAGATGATAAAGCCTTTTGATCTTTCTCAGGCTCCGCTTTTCAGAGTTAAGCTTATGAAAGTGTCCGATGACGAACACTTGTTGTTTTTAAATTTTCATCACATAATATTCGACGGCATGTCGCTGGAAATATTTATTCGCGAGCTTTTCGACTTATACCACGGCCGCTCGCTTTCGCCGCTTAAAGAGCATTACGGGGATTTTTGCCTCTGGCAGAAAAAATTTCTGGCTTCGAGCGCTATAGATGAGCAGGAAAAAGTATGGTTCGAAATGCTTTCCGGCGACGTTCCCACGCTCAATATGCCGACCGACTTTTCGAGGCCGCCGAAGCCTTCGCTCGACGGCGATCAATTCGAGTTTTTCGCCGACGCCGAACTTACCGCGAGGCTTAAAAATTTCGCGCAGGCCACCGGAAACACCCTTTATACGGTGATACTCGCGGCCTATAATATTCTGCTTTCAAGATATTCTCAGCAGGAAGATATCGTGGTCGGCACTCCGCTCGTCGGAAGGCCTTCTATGGAAACGCAAAACATGCTGGGCATGTTTGTTAACACTATGCCGGCGCGCAATTATCCTAAACCTGACAAAAAATTCGGCGAATTTCTGGCCGAAGTGCGCTCGACTTTCCTGAATATAATAGACAATCAGGATTACCAGCTCGACATGCTCATCGACAAACTTGGAATAAAGCGCGCCAGCGGACACAATCCCCTTTTCGACACCGTCTTCGTATATCAGACGTCAAAGGGACTCAGCGAGGCCAGCTACGGCGATTTAAGGGTCAAGCCGCAGGAGATAAACACGCGTACCGCAAAATTCGACCTGACTCTGCAGGCTTTCGAAAGCGAAGAGAGCATGAAATTCAGCCTCGAGTACCGCAAATGCCTTTTTAAAGACGACACCGTAGCCAGGATGTCCACGCACCTTATAAACATTCTCGACGAAGTGAGCCGCGACCCTGAAATATACTTAAAAGACATAGAGCTCGTGGCGCCCGCCGAGCGCAAAACCGTGCTTTACGATTTCAACCGCACCGCCCTGAAATACGACGAAAATATTACGATTTATGAATATTTTGAAAAGACGGCCGAAAAATACGCCGCCAACACCGCCCTGGTTTTCCGAGACCGGAAGCTCACTTACGCGCAGCTCAACGATCACGCCAATAAATTCGCCCGCCGCCTCATGGAAAAAGGCGTTAAAAAAGGCGATTTCGTCGCCCAGCTCGCCGATAAATCGGCCGAAATGGTAATAGGCCTGCTGGCTATAATGAAGGCCGGCGCGTGCTACGTTCCGATCGATCCTTCTTATCCCGCCGACAGGGTAGAGTTTATGCTAACCGACACCAGAGCGTCCGCCGTTATAGGGCAGAAAAAGAATATCGACGAAACCGCATACGGCGGGCCCAAAATAGCCATCGACGATTATTCCATCTACGAAAGCGCGTCCGGCGGCGAAAACATAGGCCGCATAGCGGGGCCGCGCGATCTCGCCTACGCCATATACACGTCGGGCTCCACGGGAAAACCGAAGGGCGTAATGATAGAGCACCGCTCATTGATAAATCTGGCGGAATGCCTCATTAACGAATTCAATTTAACCAGCGCGGACCGGTTCACTCAATATATGTCAATATGTTTCGACCCTTCGATCGGAAGCGAAATATTCCCGTCTTTATTCACAGGAGGCGAATTGCACGTAATAGCCCCCGAGCTGCGCCTGCTTCCGGTGGAAATAAACAATTATATGGAGGCCAACGGAATCACTTTCTCGATATTTCCGACGCAGTTCTACGAGCAGTTCGCGGAACTCACCGACAATAAATCGGCCCGTTATATTTCCTGCGGCGGCGATAAGCTCAAAAACTACCATCAGAAGAACTACACGCTCGTAAACGCATACGGCCCTACCGAATATACCGTCATAACAACCATGTTCCGCGTGGACAGGCAGTACGATAATATTCCCATAGGCAAAGGCGTTTCCAACACCAGAATGTACGTTCTGGATAAAAACAATAAACTTCTTCCCATAGGCATTCCGGGCGAACTTTGCATCGCGGGCGACGGAATAGCGCGCGGCTATCTTAACAGGCCGGAGCTCAACGGCGAAAAATTCCCGGCCGATCCGTTCTACCCGGGCGAAAGAATGTACCGCACGGGCGATCTGGTAAGATGGCTGCCGGACGGCAATATAGAATTCCTCGGCCGCATCGACTTCCAGGTTAAAATAAGAGGATTCAGGATCGAACTCGGCGAAATAGACGCGCAGCTGCAGAAGCACGAAGACATAGAAACCGCCGTGGTGCTCGCTAAAGAAGACGAACAGAAAAATAAATACCTCTGCGCTTTTTATACCGCCAAACGCGATATAACCGCCAAGGAGCTCAAGGAATTTCTCGCCCTGACGCTGGCGAATTATATGATACCCTCTTATTTTATAAAGCTGGACGAATTTCCGCTCAATACCAGCGGCAAGGTGGACCGTAAAGCCGTCGCCGCTATCGAAATAAAAGCCGGCGGAGCCGAAGAGCGAATACTGCCTTCAAACGAACGGGAGGAAAAAATAGCTAAAGCGTGGCGCGAAGTTCTCGGCTTAAAAGAAGTCGGCGTCAATGAAAATTTCTTCGAAATAGGCGGCCATTCGCTGAAGGCGGTAACGCTAGCGGCCAAATTACAGCAGGATTTCGAAGTGAATATCAACGACATATTCAAGTGCCAGACCATAGGCGCGCTGGCGGCTCAAATCAAAGAAAAGAAAGGCACGCTCCAGAATAAGCTCGAATCGCTTAAAACAAAAGTTCCCGCCGTTGAGCAGAAAATGAACGCGTATCTCGCTTCTAAAGAATTTAAAGCCGCCGCCGCGGCGTACGCTGCTGAAAATAAAAAATACGAGGCGGTCGATGTCCACGCGCGCAATAATTATAAGTCCGTGCTTCTGACCGGCGCCACGGGGTATCTTGGAGTCCATCTGCTGCACGATCTTTTAAAGGGCTGGAAGTGCGACATATATTTGCCTGTGCGCGGCAAAACTCCCGGCGACTCGCTCAAGCGCGTCAATGAAAAGTACCGTTACTATTTCGGAAGCGAGCTTAAGAGCGCGGAGCTCGAGCGCATAAAAATATTGTGCGCCGATCTTGAAAAAGAGCGTCTCGGACTCGACGAAAAAGAGTACCGCGAAGCGTGCGAAAAAATAGACGCCATAATACACTCGGCGGCCAATGTCAAGCATTACGGCCGTTACGAGGAATTTTACGGGCCCAACGTCAAATCGGTCGAAAACCTGATTGAACTCGCCGCGGCCGGAAAAAAGAAAGACTTCAACCACATATCCACCATGTCGGTTACGGACGGCAAGATAGCGGGCGCCGAAAACGCGGTATTTACTGAGGATTGCTGCGATATCGGCCAGAAATCGGATAACCTTTACATTCAAACCAAGCTCGAGGCCGAAAAAATGGTGATCGCCGCGCGCGAAAAATACGGTCTGAAAACAAATATATTCCGTGTGGGCAATATTTCGTTCAACTCTAAAACCGGGCACTTACAGCAAAACGTAGAAGAAAACGCGTTCAGCGTAACCATCAAGTCATTCGTGAACCTCGGCGTCGTTCCGGAAACCTCCGATGAAGCGGAACTTTCGTTCGTCGATTCGACGAGCGCGGCCGTGCTGGCTCTTTTTGACAGGAAAAACCTTTACAACCAGATCTATCATTCGCAGAACACTTTTACCGTAAAACTATCCGAAGTGCTCACCTCGCCTCTGCTGGGGCTTAATATGGAGAAACTGCCGTTCGATAAATTCATAGACAGGCTCAACGCCGAGTTCGGCGTCGAATGCCGCCGCCAGCACGTGGAAAATATTCTGCTGCACCGCGGATGGCTCGAAAACGAAGAAGACTCCACCGCGTGCGCCACGCTGATAGACCGCACCAGCGGCCTTTTGAGCCGTATCGGCTTCGAATGGCCGAAAGTGGATGAAACCAAGATGGTGGATCTCATCGCCATGGCCCTTCGTGAAAGGCTCGAGTTTATAAAAGAATTAAGCCTTTTCAACGGCGTCGCTTACAGCGTCCAGCGCGAAATCGCTTTTATGTCGAAGGAAGTGGTTTTCCGGGAGGGCAGCGATATCGTCTGGGAAGGCGATCCGGTAAACGATCTTTATCTTATATTTTCGGGCAACGCCGAAGTGCAGAAAACTTCAAAAGCTGGATGGCTGGGGACGATCATGATAACCGGCCGCGGTGATTTTCTGGGATTCGAATCGCTCTCGGGCGGCAAATCCAATATCACGGCCGAAACTATAATGGGAGATCTCCGCGCACTGGCGATTAACGGAACCCGTTTAAAGCAGACACTTCTGACCGCGCCGGAATTATGCTTCAATTTATTAACGGCCGTGAGCGAAACCGCTCAAAAGTTGGAAGGTATAATAACTAATATAGACTAGTAAAAAATAATAAATTAAGGAGCGTTTTAATCATGCACCATAAATCTTTAGGTCTTCTTCCGCGCGTTATTATAGCTATTATCGCCGGTACGGCCGCCGGTTTCCTGGCGCCGGAAATAGTCGTTAAAATCTTCGCCACTATCAACGGCATCTTTTCAAATTTTCTGTCGTTTTGCATTCCGCTTGTGATAATGGGCCTCACGATAAGCGGCATAGCCGATCTGGGGACCGGCGCCGGAAAGTTGCTGCTTGTAACCGCCGGCCTGGCATATATTTCAACTGTTTTTTCCGGATTTTTAACTTATTTTTCGTCGGGAATAGTTTTTCCTCATATAATAAGCGCCGCCGATAAAGCGGTCGCCTCCGTCGACGATCCGTCTAAAGCGCTTATAGGCCCGATTTTCACGGTGGGAATGCCGCCGGTATTCGACGTGACAACGGCGCTGATTCTAGCTTTTATACTTGGAATTGGGATTTCTTCGATAGGCGGCACTACGCTTAAAAACGGCGTGGAAGAATTTAAAAAGATAACCGAAAAAATCATAGAAAACGCTTTGATACCGTTCCTTCCGCTCTACGTTTTCGGTATTTTTATTAACATGTCCTTTACTGGAGAAGCTTTTCAGGTCATTTCCGTTTTCGGGAAAGTTATCGTATTTATACTGGCTTTATCGGTCGTTCTTTTATTAATACAATTTATCGCGGCCGGCGTTACGGCCAAAGCCGATCCGCTTAAAATGCTGCTCACCATGCTTCCGGCCTATTTTACCGCGCTCGGCACTTCGTCGTCGGCCGCTACCATCCCCGTTACCCTCGAACAAACAAAAAAAATGGGAGTGGCGGAAGATATCGCCGATTTTTGCGTGCCGCTCTGCGCGACCATACATATGGCGGGAAGCACGATGAAAATAACCGGAATGGCCCTGGCCATACTCGCGCTTCAGGGGCAGGTCCCTTCTTTTAGCGTGATCGCGGGTTTTATTTGCATGCTCGGCATAACCATGGTGGCGGCTCCCGCGGTGCCGGGCGGAGCCGTAATGGCCGCTCTCGGCGTTTTGAAATCGGCCCTCGGCTTTACGCCTGAAAATCTGGCGCTGATGATTGCCGTTTATGTCGCCATCGACAGCTTTGGAACGGCCTGTAACGTGACGGGCGACGGCGCCATTTCGGTAATGGTTAACCGCATCGCCGGAAATAAGCTTACGCCCGTTTCTGAAAATTCCGGCGAATAAACATAATATAAAATTTTAAAAACTGAATAAAAAAAACCGGCATAATAATCGTAAAACGAATTGCCGGTTTTTTTATTTTTCAGCTTAAAATAATTTTATGAGCTTTACTTTCTTTTCGGCAATCCCTATTACCGCGGTGCGGCCCGAATTGAATTCGAGATAATCGCTTTCTATTCCGTCGCTGAAGATCACTCCGCCGGAGGGCGTGCGGGAGACTATCGTAAGCGCAGAGCCGCCTGAAATTTTTCCGAAAACCATTTCCGCTTTTGAAGTTTTGCTTTCGAAGGGCTCTCGCACCATGAAAACGAGCTCTTCTGAAGAACGGTCAAAACGCGTCATGAGCGAGGCGCGCTGCGTTTTATCTTTGCCGCCGGAAGTTTTGCTTTCTTTTTCAGTGCGCCCGCCTCCGGCTGGCGCAGCCGGGTTCATAAACGCGAGGTATATGCCTTCGGCCCCGGCCATCACGGCCCGAAACCAGCCGGTAGAGCCCGCGCCCGTGGATATTATGATTCCGCTCGAAAGCTGCTCTTCCGAGCGGCCCGCGTGCTTTAGCGTGTAACGAAGGCAAGTGTGGCTTTTCGGGCCTACGAAAAAATCGTTGACGGCGTAGAGCGTCTGGCCGTTATCAAGTTTTACTTTAGCCATCGATATTTCTTCGTGCCTGAATTCGCCGCGTAAGACCGTTTCGAGCCTTTCGGCTATGCTGTCTATAAGGAAAGGGATCAATATGCCGTCGATGCGCGAACTGTCCGGGTTTACGGCCATTATGAACTGGCCGTCGAGGTACTTGGCGGTGTTCACCACGAGCCCGTCGGGGCCCAGGGTGATTACAAGGTCTTTTGCGCCGAATAAAAAATTGGTTAAAAAGCCGCGCTCGATGAACTGCGATTTCATTTCGGAAGGCAGCGCCTTTTTCAATTTGGAAAGCGCGGCGTGGTAATTGTTATGGAACGCTTCGTATTCGGCGAAAGACTGTCCCGAATGTTCTATATAAAACCTGGCCTGCGAAAGCGTGTTGAACCTTTCTATAAGCTCTTCCAGAGGCGTTTTCTTTGTTATGACGACTATTTTATCGAACATGATATTATTTTTACGGGCTGCGGCGCCGCGAGGCGTCGCACTAAACCCAACCGTCCTCTTTGCATAAATCGGATTACCGCGATTTCATTTTTTTATATTGATTTTTAATAATATTACTTTTTCCCGTCCAATATCGCCGAAAGCAGGTCTGGCGTTATTGTGAGGTTGGCTATTTTCGAGGCGTTTTCGCCGAGCGACTTGAGGCCCTGCGCGAGCAGCAGGCGCGGATCGAGATTTTTAAACGGAGCGAGCTCCAGCTCGCTGACCTTCGATTTGAACTCGGCTTCGCGCAGGCGGTTTGCGCCGTCGAGCTCTACGAGCTGCTGGCGGCCCTTTTCAAGCGTTATTTTAGAGTTCAACTCGTTCTCTTTTATCTTGCGCTCCTGCTCGACCGCGGCGGCGCGCCTTGAATATATGGCTTCGTCGGCTTTGCGTTGGAGGGTTTCGCGGTACTCCGCCTCGAGCGCTTTGGCGATCTCGGGCGTGGGGGTGACGGCCGTTATGGATATGTTAAGGCAGTCTATGGAAAGCGCTTTTAGAAAAGCGTCGATTTTGATTTTATCGAATATCGCCCTTGAAAGCGCATCGGTTTTTTTGATGGCGTCTTCGAGCGAGTATTGCTGAATTTCGGAGCGGGTGGCCTCCTGGACGGCGTTTATTATGCGCTGGGAAAGTTTTGACGGGTCTTCGCTTTTATAAGTATTGGTCCTGGGGTCCACCGAAAAATCGAGGATCGCCATCACTTCGTGAGGGCTCTTGATCTTATAGGTGAACTGGCCCTGGACGGTCACGGCCTGATAGTTTTTAGTGATTTCGTTGAAAATAAAAGGAAAATCGATGGTTTTAATCGGGATCGATATTACGGTCGTGTTGAGGTCGAAGCAAAAAAAGGAAATGCCGGCGCCTTCCTTTTTTATCCTGCCGCCCGAGTATTTGAAAATATACTCCGTAGGCTCGCCTTTGAAATACGTAACAAAAAACATGTGACCTCCGGTTGCTTGAGTTTAAATAATTATATCACAACGGATTTTTAATTACAAGCCTTACAGGAGGTTATTGGTTTTATTAAAACGATAGACTTTATAAGTTAAATGTGATATTATTTATGTCGCATTGTTTTGAAAATTTATATATACTTACGGAGGCGCCTAAAAGATGTTCGAAAACTTTCTCGAAGCCCTTAAAAAGCACTCGGAAACCTCGCCGGCCAAAACCGCCCTTTGCGTCAAGCGCGGCGGAGAATACGTTAAATATTCGTACGCGAGATTTTACGAGCTGGTATGCTCTGTTTCTAACGCCCTTATAGAAAAAGGCGTCGCCAAAAACGACTTTGTGGGCCTGTTTTCGGAAAACTCTCCGGAATGGGTGATCGCTTATTTTTCCATATACGCTTCAGGCGCCGCGGTCGTTCCTTTAGACGCTCAATACACCGCCCGCGAGCTTTCCAACCTCCTTCCGTTCGCGGGCGTTAAAACCATTTTCTGCTCCTCCAATTTATACGATAAAACCGTTAAAAGCCTCAACGAATCGCTGAAGTTCGAAAACATTTTTCTGACCGACGATTCCGGCGGCGCCAATTCCATGTTTAAAATGCCGGTTCATAAGGGCTATCGCGTAAGCCGCTCGCCCGAAGACCGCATGAGCCTTATTTTCACTTCCGGAACCACCGGCGATCCAAAAGGCGTGGTGCTCACGGACAAAAATTTCCACTCCAACGTCAGCTCCATTATCGCGATAGGCGGAATTATGGACGAAAGCGACGTGGTTTTAACCATTCTTCCGCTGCACCACTGTTTTTCCTTCACCGCCACCGTTCTTCTGCCGCTGATGCTTGGCGCATCGCTTACTTTCCAGCCTTCGTTGAAAGGCCCGGATATACTCGAGGCGATCAACGAAACAAAAGTTACGAAAATGGCAGGCGTGCCGCAGCTTTTTTCCATATTCGAAAAAAATATATTCGCGAAAACCGAAAAACTTTCGTTCGTGCAGAAAAAGATTTTTAATCTGCTGTTCGGGCTTTCAGAGAAAATATACGATAAAACAGGATATATGGCCGGAAAGTTATTGTTCAAAAAGGTCACTTCGGCTTTCGGCGATAATTTCAGGTTTTTTGTTTCGGGCGGCGCGAAACTCGACGCGAAAACGGCTAAAAATCTGGCCGTGGTGGGCCTGGAAATACTCGAAGGCTACGGCCTTACGGAAACGGCGCCCGTGCTGACGCTCAACCCGCCCGGCGCGGCGCGCATAGGCTCGTGCGGAAAGCCACTGCCGGACGTTGAAATGAAGATATTAAATCCCGACCGCGACGGGGTGGGCGAAATTATAGCGCGCGGGCCCAATCTTATGCAGGGATATTACAAGCACCCGGAATCCACCGCCGAAGTAGTTAAAGACGGATGGTTTTATACGGGCGATCTCGGCTATTTCGATAAAGACGGCTACCTTTTCATAACCGGCCGCGCCAAAGACGTTATAGTAATGGCTTCCGGAAAAAACGTCTATCCCGACGAAGTGGAAAAGCATTATCAGCAGTGCCCTTATGTGGCCGAAATGTGCGTAATGGGCGAGGAAACTTCCGACGGCCGCATCGAAAAGCTGAAAGCCATAGTGGTGCCAAATTACAGGCTTCTGCGCGAGCAGAATATAGCTAACTGCACCAGCCATATAAAATGCAGCTTCGAAGAGCTCGCAATAAAAATTCCGACCTATATGCGCATAAACGATTTCAAGATAATATCAGAAGAGCTGCCGCGCACGCGCCTGGGCAAATTGAAGCGCTCCGAAATTAAAAAACGCGGCCTGTTCGACCGCGCGGGCGACGACGCGGTTAAAAAACCGGAGCTTACGCAGGAGGAAAAAGAGCTGATGAGCGTTCCGATAGCGGAAAAGCTCGTCGAAAGATTGAAACGCCTTACCGGCAAGCAGGAATTATTTCCCTCGGACAACCTCGAACTCGATCTGGGCGTGGATTCTCTCACAAGGCTCGAACTTCTCGTGATACTCGATTCGGAATTCGGCCTTAAAATAAAAGAGAACGAAGCCGCGTCGCTGATCCATTTAAAAGATATTTTAGAGCGCGTAATAAAAGACGGCAGCGCGTCTTCGGCTTCGCCGGGCGGGGCGTCCGGCCTTTTGGGCGCCATGCGTAAAGAGCCTGAAACGCCTTTCGAATCGGCTTATAACCTGCAGCCGGGATTTTTCGGCTGGGCCTTTAAATGGAAGCTCAAAAAAGCCGCGTGGCTCTTTTTTCAAGCCACTTGCGGCGTCGAGATCGAGGGCATGGAAAATATTAAACATAAAAAGGCTTTTCTTTTATGCCCTAACCATACCAGCTTCATCGATCCGGTGATAATGTTCGCCGCGCTTAAAGATTTTTATTCCAGGCGCATGTTTTTCTTCGCGCTGGAGGAAATGTTCGGCGGCCCCATGCTGGCATGGTTCCGCAGGCTTTTCAAAATAATAACTTCGGGCACGGAGGATTCTATGGTGCGTTCGCTTCAGTATTCGTCAAAAGCCCTGGCGGCCGGGTTTCCGATCTGCATATTCCCCGAAGGCCAGCGCACCATAGACGAAACTGTCGTAAAACCTAAAAAAGGCTTCGCGATACTTGCGTGCGAGCATAAAGCGCCCATTTATCCGGTATATATTAAAGGCGCTATTAATATGTTTTCAAAGCCAAATCCCGGCTTCAAACCCGGCCCGCTTAAAATAAAAATAGGCCGGCCCATAATGCCGCCCGATAAAGATGAATATTGCGATTCCGATTATGAAGCTCTTATGTTAAAATGGCACGAAGCGGTCAACGGGCTCGGCCGCGCGTTGAACCCGAAAAATATTGAACCCGGAAAAAATTGACGAAAAATAATAAACTATAAACGGGGCATGAATAATGGAAGAAAATCTCTCTAAAAACTCATCTGAAGCGTCAGAATTTAAAAAATCGGGAATATATTCAAAGGAATTTCTGGCGCTCAATATCACTCAATTTCTTGGCGCTTTCAACGATAACGGGTTTAAAATTTCGGTATCGCTTTTTTTAATGTCGCGCCTTATGAGCCAGTCCAACGATTCGTTTTACGTAGCTCTGGCCACGGCGCTTTTCATATTGCCGTTCATTTTGTTTTCAACGCATTGCGGCTATTTTGCCGATAAATATTCCAAACGCTCGGTGATAATTTTCGCTAAATATCTCGAAATAGCCGTTATGGTTTTAGGGCTTTTCGCTTTTTACCTTGAAAACGTGCCGTTTCTTTTTATCTGCCTTTTTTTAATGGGGGCGCAATCTACTGTTTTCGGCCCGGCCAAGTACGGCATACTTCCCGAGTCCGTTCCGCCGCAGGAGCTTTCCAGGGCCAACGGATATATGGAGCTGGCCACGTTTATTTCGATAATCCTTGGAACGGTTTTCGGCTCATTCGTCTTTACGTACTTTAAAAGCGCCCCCTATATGGCGTCGCTTACTTTTGTTTTTATTGCCGCTCTCGGCGCGGCGTCGTCGCATTTCGTGGCGCGAGTGCCAGTGGTAGGCGTGTCGCGGCAGTTTCGTATAAATTTCATAGCCGATGTCGCCGGCGATTTTAAACGCATATCCGGCGAAAGATCGATCCTGCTGGTTATAGCGGCAATCACTTATTTCTGGTTCGTGGCCGCCGCGGTGCAGAATAATATTCTCGTATATTCAAAAGAAATGATGAAGGTCGATGAATCGGCCGTCGGCATAATGCTCGCGGTGCTTTCTATAGGCATAGGAATCGGGTCCGGCCTCGCCGGAAAGCTGTCGGGCGAGATGATCGAATTCGGCCTGGTGCCTCTGGGAGCGATTATTATGAGCGCTTTTCTTTTCGTGCTTCAGTTTTCTTACGCATCCATGCCGCTCACCTGCGCAGCGCTTTTTATGATAGGCCTCGCCGGAGGGCTTTTTATAGTGCCTCTGGATTCTTATGTTCAGCAGAAGGCGCCCGGCGGCGAAACCGGCCGCATTCTAGGCCTGGTAAATTTTACGGCCAATTCGTTCATCGTTTTTTCTTCGCTTTGCATTTACGTCTGGCACGATCTTATGCGTCTTACATCGGCCAACGTTTTTACGATAGTGTCGATTCTTACCATAGCCGCTACGGCGTTTATCATTAAACTTCTTCCAGATTTTCTCCTGAGGCTCGTATTTTTTATGCTCGCCAACTTCGTTTACAGGATAAAAGTGTCGGGCGAATCGCGGATACCCTTCGACGGCGCCGCGCTTATCGTTTCAAACCACGTTTCGCTGGCCGACTCGTTTTTAATCAACGCAGCCACCAACCGCCATATCCGGTTTATGTTGAACCGCCATTATTACGATAACTATAATTTGAAAACTTTATTCAAGCTGATGAAAGTGATACTTATTAAAGAACCCTGCCTTTCAGAAGGCGAAATCGCCGCCGCGCGAGCCGCGGCGAACGAAGGCCATGTCATAGGCGTTTATCCGGAATTCGTAACGAACGCCGGCGAAAATGCGGGCGAATTTAAAATCGACCCGGTTCGGCTTTCCGGCGAACTTAATCTCGATATTATTCCCGTGCGCATAGAAGGCATGAAGAGCTCTTACTTCAGCCCCGCCGCCCGTGAGTCTAAAAAGCTTAAATTGCCAGGAATATTCAGGAAAGTGAATATAGTTTTCGGCCCCGCATTAAAGGCCGGCGAAGTGAAAGAAAATTTTGAAAAATTGATTGAGTTTTATAAAACCGGCAGATACGAATAAGATTTTTGGGAGCGTATTATGGCGAAAAAGGATTGCGTAAGGCTTTTTATTCCGAACGACATTTCATACCTTGAAATCGCTCAAAAATGCGTCGGCGAAACCGCTAAGAAATTCGGCTTCGCCGGCGACGATATCGCTAAAATCGAGCTCGCGGTGGAAGAAGCATTTTCAAACGTGGTTAAGCACGCGTTTATCGACGGCGAGGACGCCGTATTCGAGCTTATCTGCGAGAAAATAACGCGCGGGCTAAAGATAATCGTCAAGGAAAAAGGCATACCTTTCGATTATGAAACTCTGCCCGGCTATACTCCCGCCGGCGGCGCCGAAAAAGCCGAACCCGGGGGGCTTGGCATATTTATGATGAAAAAGCTTATGGACGAGGTGCGTTTTTGTAATTTAGGCAGCGAAGGCAAAGAAATGCATATGGTCAAATATCTGCCCGCTAAAGATATACTTCAGCACTTTCCGGCTTCTGAGCTTACGGTCGAAACGCCCTGCGCGCCCGGCCCGAAGGTTATTAGCGAAAAAATCCCTTACGAAGTAAGGCTCATGGAGCCGCGCGATGCTGTAGAAATATCCCGCGGCGCTTACAAATCGCACGGCTACACATTCTTCGACGACCGCATATATTATCCTGAAAAAGTGGTTGAAATGAACCGGACCGGAGAACTGGTATCGGCGGTGGCCGTTACGGCTGATAATAAATTCATGGGCCATGCCGCGATGCTCTGCCCCAAACCCGGCCTTAAGATAGCTGAAATGAGCTTCGCTTTCGTTGATCCGGAATACCGAAGCCAGGGCTGCCTTACGCGGCTGACGGAATTTATCCTCGATATAGCCAGGCAAAAAGGCCTTAAAGGAAATTACACTTTTTCGGTCGCCAACCATCCTTACTCTCAAAAAACCATCCTTAAATACGGCTTTAAAGACTGCGGAATACTGATCGGCGGAAGCCCGGCCACGTGGGTTTTTAAGGGCATAGAAAGCGACGATACCCAGAGGATAAGCATCGTGCTCGCTTTTAAATATACCGCGCCTCCGCAGCCGTTGACGCTTTACCCGCCGTCGCGCCACGCGGAAATAATAAAAAAATTATACGCCGGCATCGGCGCGGAAAACGAATATAAAAAGCCCGATATGGATTTTGCCTGTTTTACCGCGGTTTCTTCAGTCATCGAAACCAGGGTCTATACTTGCGAAGCCTCGGCCGTGATAGCGGTAATATCTTACGGCTCGAATATAATCAGAGAAATAAAGGCTCTGCTGTGGGAGCTTTGCGTAAAACAGACCGCTTCGATATCCATCGCGCTCAATATGCAAGACTGCCTTACATATTTTATCGCGCCGGAGCTCGAAAAGCTCGGCTTTTTCTTTTCTGGCATACTGCCCGGCAGCGAAGTCGGCGACGCGCTTCTTTTGCAATACGTGAATAACATAGCTATCGACTATGATAAGATAGTGGCGTATTCCGGCGATGCGCGGGAAATCCTGGAGTATATAAAAACCTGCGACCCGCACAGGGCGCTTTAAATGGCGGGCGGGGCTCTATTTAGTTATTTCTTATCTTCAGGCTTTATTTCGTATGTGCTCGACACCCAGTCTTTTTGCCTGTAAGCTACCGAAACGCTTACCGGCACGCCGTTGGCGTCATATTTCCATATGAACATGGCGGCGTCCTGAGTGTTCGTGCCTACCGCCTGGGCGAAATAGCCGCCGCCCGGAGTTAAGATATCACTGGCGCAGGCTTTTTGCGGTAGTATTGATTCTCTGCCGGGACCTGCAGATAGTATGGAATACGCGAGAAAGAATATCGAAAATACGAACATGACGGCTATCGCCTTCCAGAACTTAGAATCTAAAGCGTTCATAATATTGCCTCCATTTTTTTCTTAGCCCGGCGGCGTTTAGGCCGCGGCGGGTTTTGGTGTTTATCGCGCCCGCAGACTATTTTAACATAAAATATTGAAATGTCAATAATATTTGCCGCCAAAGCTGGCGGCTTGCCATTTTTTTATTCGGCCATAAAAACATTGACAATTTTCTCGCGGCTTAATATAATAGTCTCATTACATCAAGACGGTTCCGAAAACGGCAGGATTAAAATCTACGGCCCGTCCTCAAATAACTAAAGGAGTGTTTCAATATGCAGCGCGCTTTTGAATTCAGCATTTCCGACGGCGAACAGAGAATAAAGCCGACGGATTATATCAATAAGTTAATCGCGGAAGGCTGGGTAATCGAAAAAGTTATTTTTCCCGAACACGGAAGAGTTTTCGTTCTGGCGAATAAAAAAGACGACGCGCCTAAGAAAAGAAAAGCGGCGGGCAAAACCGTTAAATAAAGAGCTTAAATTTATATGCGCAAGCCTGACAAGGAGAAAATGAAGTAATGAAAAAAAATATTTTTAAACTATTGGTCGCATTCATAACAATATTAGCGATGACGAATATATTTGCAGAAAAGGCAGCCGCGGCTGAAATCGGATTTACAAAAGCCGTTTATACTGATAAGCAAGTAAAAATAAGCTATCCCCAACTTTCCGGCATGAGCGACGCCGCGAAGATGTCTAAAATAAACGCGCTTTTAAAACAACACGCGCTTTCGATTAAAAGTCCATTTGCCGAAGATTTGAAAGAGCTCGAAATGGAAGGCGATTACACCATTGAATATAACGGTTCCAATGTATTGAGCGTTAAATATTTGGTTTTCGCGAACGTGAAAAACGCCGCGCACCCGGTAGAGCTTATAAGCGCGGCTAACATAGACCTGAACTCTCTTAAACTCATCGGATTAAGCGATGCGGTTAAGGTGGATGAAAGCCTGGTCGAAAAATTTCTTAAAGGCAAGTATGTTCCGCGAGGCGAAGATCTTAACCTGGAAACTGCCGGCGCGCTCAAAGATATAATCGCCGGATTCGACCGTAAAGAATTGTTGAATAGTTTCAAAAATCCGTCGGCCGCTTTTTACTTCACTAAAGATTCGCTCGTGATAAGCGCCGAAGTGATACACGCCGCCGGCGACCACGCCGAATTCGCCGTTTCTTATGAGCAACTCGGAAAGGCCCTGCTGTTCAAGCCTGAAGGATTTTTGAAATCTAAAAAATAAAAGGATATTCGATGAAACGGGCAACGATTATATTATTGCTTTCGATCGCTTCAATGGCCTTTTTTTTCACCGGCTCCAGCGCGCAGGGGCCGGCCCTGAAAAAGGACACTTCCGCTTCGAAAAATTTAATCGACCCCGATAGCCAGAACTTTGCGGAAATTAAAGCGCTTTTAGAAAAAGGCGCGGACGTTAATCAAAAAGACGCGGACGGCGCTACCGCGCTTATGAAAGCCGCATATCTCGGAAACTTTCAGCTCGTAAAACTTCTCGTCGATAAAGGCGCGGACGTAAACGCAGCGGACAATAGCGGCATTACAGCTCTTATGAACGCGGCCGTATCGGCCGATCTGGAAACGGTTAAACTTATCGCCGGCCGCGTCGCCGACGTTAACGCCCGCGACGACGGAGGCGCCACCGCTTTAATGTATGCGGCGCTTTCGCCTCGCGACGATCCCGCGGCGGCGAAATACCTCATAGAAAAAGGCGCCGACGCTGGAGCGCAGGATTTTCAAGGCTACAGCGCTCTTTCTATAGCGGAAAACCGTGGTAAAGAAGAACTGGCTAATTTTCTCAAAAGCCTGCCGGCCGCGGGCGATCCACGCGCCGCTTACTTATATTATGCCCTTGGCGCTCTGGCGTTGCTTCTGATTTTAAAGATCGCGATCGCTAAACTCTTAAAAAAATCTGAACCCCCGTCTTCTAATAAGAAAAAAAATGATGCGAAGCCGCCGGTGAAAACCCCGGAACCCGTCAAAGTTGAAAAAAATGTAGTCGATCTTTTTGAAGCCGTCGCCCGCGAAGACCTCGAAACGCTGAAACGGTTAATAGCCGAAGGCGGCAATCCCGATTCGCTCGATCAGGCCGGCCGTTCGCTTCTTTCGGCCGCGGCTTGCAGAGGGCTCGACAATATAATCGCCTTTCTTATAGAAAGCAAAGTCAACGTAAATTTCCAGGATTCGTCAGGAAAGACTGCGCTTATGTTCGCAGTCGGTTCGAGCCCGATAGCTACCGTGCGTTTGCTGATAGGAGCCGGCGCGGACGTCAACCTGCGCGACAACGAAGGCCGCTCGGCTTACGCTATCGCTTCAGATAAAAAAAATATTAAAATACTTAACCTTCTTAAAGCGGCAGGCGCAGACGAAGCCGCGGATGAGCGGCCGCCGGCGGAAGCTGCGGCGAAATCTGGCGATGCTCGTCAAAACGGAGCCGGCCGGGAAGAAGCTCTGCTCGGTTTCGCAGCGGAAGGCAATTTAGATGAAATACGAGGATTAATTTCAAAAAATGTAAACGTAAACGCCGCCGATGCCAACGGCAATACGGCACTTTTAATAGCTTCCGGCGCAGGGCGGCTGGATATAATGAAAACGCTCATAGACGCTGGGGCCGGCGTTAACCTGGCTAACGGCAAAGGAATTACTCCGTTGATAATAGCCGCGGCAAAGGGACACGCGAAGGCCGTAATCCTTCTCATAAAAGCCGGCGCGGACTTTAACGCTAAAACCAAAAACGGCCTTTCGGCTTTAAAATGCTCGGCTGAAAAAGGTTTTAACGATATAGCCGCCGTGCTGAAAAAAGCCGGCGCCGATGAATAGGCTGCGCCGTTATTGCCGTGGCCGTTTTAACCTTTTTGCGCTTCATCACTAAAATATAATGGATATTTTATTTTTTCTGGAACTTTTGGCTTAAATATTTAGTATAATTATAACATAGTTTCGCATTTTAAATTTATATAAAATTAAGGGAGGATGCTCCTATGAAGAAAAATCGAATCCTTTTAGCGGCTATTGTCTCGTTTTTATTGGTTTTTTCGTTTTACGTCCCGTCGTTTTCTCAATCGTCGATCGGAAACCTCAACAAAACAATCGAATCAGGCGAAATTAAAACCGAAGATACCCCGTCAACCGATTCTTCGTCGGCCGCCGAAGTAGAAAGCGCTCCCACTATGCTTAACTCTAACGGGCCGAACGGCTACGATGGCTCCGGCAACAACAGTTGCGGCCAGTACGCGACCAGCACCGTTTTTAATTTTTACGGCCTCGATGAAACATATCCGGTAACGCTTAAAAATATGAACCCTACCGGAAGTTTCACCGCTCCAGACCGCATAGTTGATTATTGGAAGAAAAACGGCATCGCCGCCGGATACAAAAACAAAGCTTCTCTTAACGATATCAAAAAGCAGCTCGATTCGGGCAACCCTGCGGTCTGCATGGTGGACGCCGACGGCTCGGGCCACTGGATCACGCTTATCGGCTATAACAAAAACGCCGACGGCTCGATCAAAAGCTTTATAATGCGCGACTCTTTCTGGGGCGTCAATTCAAATAAAGAAATGCCGGTCGCCGAATTCGAAAAACGCTGGGCTAAGCCGTTAAAACCCACAAATGCAGCGCTGGGAGTGCTTTTAGATTACGACCGCCTGCTCATCACTCCAAAGGGCAAAGACACTGCTAAAAAAGGCATAAAAGACTTCCTGAATTTACCGAATACATTCAACAGCGCGGTAAACGATCAAATAGCCAACGGCGCCAACCAGCTTGTGCTCGGACTTGGCCAGGACCTCACCAAACTTAAAAGCATAAAAGATTTCGATTTCAAAAAAGTCAATGTTCCGCGCACTCTATTCGGCGCAGCCGAAGCGCTTACCGCGCTTCCGCAGAAGCTTCTGCTCGGCATTCCCGGTTCCGCTCTTCAGGACGGCGGCGACTCCATAAAAAAATGGGGCGATAAAATATCGCAAAAAGGCGGCACCATAGACAAAATCGTAGGCGGCGCGGCCAAAGGCGCGGGCACGGCCGTAAACGCCGCAGGGAAAGCCGTATCGGCGGCGGGCAACGCCATTTCTACGGTTGTCGGCAGCGGCTTTAAAGGCATCCGGAAAATTTTCGGATGGTAATAAGAAGTGTGACCGGCCGGTGTTCGGCCGGCGAGCGGGCTTAAAAATGACTCTCGTTTCATGTTGGTAAGTTTATTAGTGAATAGTGTAGAGTGGATAGTGTAGAGTTGAGGCTGAGGCTCGCCCTGCGAGCTTTATATATAAAATATTTAAAAAAGACTTATCGAAATATCAAAAAGTCCTTTAGCTCTCAACTCTCCACTCTGAACTCTTAACTTGATTTAAATATTTTACCCATACGATATGAAAAAGAACCTTAAAAACCTTCAAAACCTTCAAACTATCTTATAAAGTATCAGTGGCTTCTGTTTGCCTTTGACCGAAACCGGTTCGCACTTCTCGAACGAGTGCGCTTTTTTAAGCTCGCCGTCCAGTTTAAGATAAGTCTCTTCGCTGATCAGGATATCGGACTTGAAGGTCTTGTTTTCGGACTCTATTCTCGAAGCTACGTTGACGGTATCGCCGATGACGGTATATTCTAGCCTTGCGGATGTACCGATATTTCCCGCTACGAGAACGCCGGTGTGAATGCCGATGCCGAAATTGACGTCCACCGGCCTTTTTTTCATCTCATTAAATTGCCTTAATTTCTCGCGCATCCCGACGGCGCTTTTCACGGCGTCAGAGACGTGGTCGGCCGAGCCCAGGTGCGGGATGTACAGCGCCATGACGGCGTCGCCTATGAATTTATTGATTACGCCTCTGTTTTGCATTATCGGCTCGGTGATAAAAGAAAAATATTCGTTCAAAAAATCGACTACCTCGCGTGCGCTCATTTTTTCGCTCATCGCGGTAAAATTTCTTATATCGGAAAAAAGTATCGTCGCCTCTATGTCTTCGCCGCCGAGGTCTATCTTGTTCGAGGCCATGAGATGCTTCGCTATTTCTATGGAAACGAACTTACCGAAAGTTTCACGCAGCCGCTCCCGTTCGGCCAGGCTTTCGACCATCACGTTAAAATTATGCTTGAGCGTTCCAATCTCGTCGTCTGAAAGAACGGTCGTTCTGACGCCCAGATCGCCCGAGGCCAGCAGCTCCATTTTTTTTAGCACCGTGTCCAGCGGACGGTTTATGCTTTTGTAAAGCATTTCAAGATAGCCGACGGCGTATGTCAGCGACACGATGATTACGATCGTGATATATACTTTGCATTCTCTGAGAACATAATAAAATTCTTTAGGATTGTCGGCGGCCGCTTTGAGATTTGCGGCTCCCAGATAAGGCACCGGTATCAGATACGCGTAACCCGCGATGACCGCCATGGGGATTATAAGAAGGTTGAATATCATCAGGTAAAGTTTTGCTTTAATCGTGAGCGCGAGCCCTTTCTTCTTCTCGTAGAGCGTTTTCTCGTCGTAAAATCCCGCGGCTATCTTCAAAAACAGCAGCGGCTCCAGGTAAAGCACCGTGAAATAAGTCGAATAATAAAACCTGAAGAGTTCTCCGGCGAAAAAATACGGTAAATATGAAACCGAGAAAGCTGGATTTCCCTCATTTGTATAGAAGAAGCGCCAGGTATTGCACAGGGCGGACATCGTGAAAAAAATTATGATAGTCTTATATATTTCGTTAAATTTCTGAAGCCCTGCCGCCCTGAGCTGTTCGTCGCCCGTGCCTATGAATTTGCATATCGGCCTTATTCTAATATAAAGCCACAATAAAATGATCGTTAATAAAACGTTAGCGATCGTGATATCAGACAGATCGGACGCAGTGCGATACATTTTGGCGTAATCGGCGACGGGCGGAAATAGGTTGCGCAGCAGAGAGAGAAAAGCGTTCTCGAAAATTTCCGCCAGGAACGCCGCGGATATAACGGCGATCAGTATATGGACTATGAAACTCCAGGGTGAATAGATCTTTTTCATTTTATGAGCATGCTCCCTTGCGCGTCCGCGAACTTTTTTTAAAAACCAATACAGAAATAACGCCGTGTTTCAAACGCTATATTTCCTCTTGATAAGCCGGATGAATTCATCGACGACCTGTGAAAATCCTTCGAGTTCTTCATCTGTTGGGGCACCTTCCGGGGCCGCCAGAGAAGTTTTACATCTTTCAAAAGCGCCCAGCGCGCCTATCAGATCGCCCGAACTGAAGCTGAGCATTCCGATAAGAAAGTCGGCCGAAAATTTTTCGGTTTCGGCCGTCTTCAAACCTTTGCGCGCAAGCGTCCTGTCTATCTCGGCGGCGCGGCTGAAGAAAGTCACGGCGGTCGAATGATCGCGCATTTTAAGACGCAGCAGGCCCATGTCGAAATAGCAGCGGGCCGTGTCGGCGTGGTCTTCGCCGTGAAGCGCGGCGGAAGTTTCGAGTGCCCTGCGAAAATATCCGGCCGCGCTTTCTGAGTCTGAGCATTCGAGGTAAAGCCTGCCCATGGCCGAAAGCGTGGAGACCAGATATATGTTTTTCAGGCCCTCGTTTTTTTCGATGATGCCCTCGACTTTTTTGTAAGTTTCGGCGGCTTCGTCAAACCTGCCCGTCGCAGCGTATATTTCAGCAATGTGGTTGTGCGTTTCAACGATGCGGGGCCGCTCGCCTCCGAAGATGCCGCGGTCGATCTCGAGCGAGCGCCTGAAACATTCGAGCGCTTTTTCATAATCGCCCATATCCGAATATGCGCTGCCCATATTGTGATAAGTTATCGCGACATAAGGATGGCCGGGGCCATAGGCATATAGTTTTATTTTCAGCGAGCGGCGGTGGAGTTCGAGGGCTTTTTCGTAATCGCCGAGGTTGGAGCGCACCAGGCCGAGGTTGTTAAAGCATGTGGCGACGGCCGGGTGACGCGCGCCGAGCGAGCGCAGCCTCGCCTTAAGCGCACGGTTGTAATTTTCGAGCGCCTTTTCATAATCGCCGAGTTCCATATAGACGTCGCCCATATCGTTGATCGTCGTCATGACGGCGGGATGCGACGCGCCGTAATATGCGCGCCTGATCTCGAGCGAGCGTCCGAAGTTTTCGAGCGCCTTTTCGTATTGTTCCATATCCAGGTAAAGGTTGCCGAGGTTGTTGTACGATGACGCCACGGCGGGATGACGCGGGCCAAAATAACTCGAACGCAGCTCGAAGCCGCGGCCGATATTTTCGAGCGCGAGGTCGAAGCGGCCGAGCTTAAGATAGACGACGCCCATGTCGTTGGCTATCCTGGCGGCTAACGGCGCATTGCGGCCGTCAGGAACGGCTGACGCCTTTTCGTAATATTCGAGAGCCCGATCGTAATTTCCTTTGAAGTAATCGATATTGCCGATACTGACGATGCAGGAAGCGAGTTTTGCTGAGGCTTTTTCGCAAACAGCTTTCTGACCGCAGGCTTCGGCCGGGCGTTCTGCGGCGCGCTCAAATATTTTAAGCGCCTTTTCAAGGTATTCGAGCGCCTTCTTGAATTCGCCGTAAAACGAGTGAACCCGGCCGATATTGTCGAGAGTTTCAGCCGCCTGGAAACTGTTTTCGCCGTAAAGGTCCGCCCCGGCTTTATACGCGGAAGTAAGACAGCGAAGCGCGTCTTTTTTTCTGGCGAGGTCCAGATAGACCGCGCCTAAATCGTTTTCGAGCGCGGCGATCGCGCCCGCCGGCGCTTCCGGAACCGCCGACAGCTCCTTAATCGTCCGGGCATAAACCGGCGCGATCTTGCGCCAGTAAGCCGCTACGGTGAACACCCTCGCGCGCGCCAGGAACCATTCCGCGAATTCCGCCGCGCCTCCGAGGCATTCATACGCCATGCTGCGGGCTTTTTTAAATGCTGAAAAAGAGTCGTCTGAAACCGTTTTTATGTCGAGTTTCCGGAGCCGCCCGTCGATCTTTTCAAAACGCGCCGCGGCGCGGCAGTTAATTTTTGCCATGATTCAAGTCCGTTTTCAAAATGATTTTCAAATAATAAATTACCAACTGTTAAAAATTGCATCGGTCGAATTTTCCATGCGTCACTTTCTCACGTATCTTCGTTTTTTGCCGTCGCCGACGGCCTTTATCATTCCGGCGTGTATCATGGCTTTGAGCAGGACATGCGCCCGCGTCTGGCCGATGCCGAGTATTTTCTCCGTTTCCTGACGGGTGACGCTTCCTTTTTTGGCGATTGAATTCAATATCATTTTCCACTGCTCATTCATATTGTCGTCCGAATCGGCCTGACGGTTGGAAGCGGCGAAATTCAAGTTAGGAATCGAAATATTGAACGCGTTGTCCGTGGCTTTCAATTTTGGCCCCGCAGGGCTCTCTTCATAACTTTCTATTATTTTTATAATGCCTGTGCCATAAGCCTCGACGAGTTTCAGGCGATAAAAAAGATTCGCCAGTTTTTCATTGCGCGCCTGGGACGCCCCGTTCATTATATCGTCGATGGACAGGCCCGCGACGAGACCACCGAGAGAAACGAATTCAATACGATCTTCGAAAATACTTATAAGCGTGCTGCCGCTGAACGAGTAATCCCTGTGGACGATTGCATTCAACAGAGCCTCGCGGATTGCCACTTCGGGATAATCGCGGCGATCGATACGATCCAGTCCGGAATAGGTCGCATGGATTTTATTGAACATGTTTATGTATTCGTAAGAGTCCTGGAGCTGCCGAAGGATCGAGCCTTCGAATTCCCGCCTGTCTTTGAATTCGCTTTTTCTGGTGCCTTCGAAACAGGCTATTTTTATGGTGTGCGCGCACTGATCGGACAGCAGGAGCCCGAGATTGGTGTAAAGCTCGTCGGCGTTTATAATGCCGAGGGTCTTCATTTGAGTTTTTCCGAAATCTATTTTTCTTTTCGCGAACTCTTTTCCGGCCGCTTCAAATGTCAGTTCCTGGTCCATCGATCGGGCAAGTTCGAACCTGTCGCCGTCCGTTTCTTTTATCATTTTCCGGATGGCCTCGTAGGAAGCCGGATTTGAAGATGTGGCGTGCCTGACATATACGCCGGAAGGCTTGAGTCCTTTTTCAGACAGATAATATGGCCGCGCGGTTCCTCTGGCAACCGATATCTTTATGACATTCTTGCTTTTGATACTCTTTATACGGCAGTTTGTAAACATGGTAAGGTCAGGCCGAATGCCGTCCCTGATGACGTGCGTAACTTGCTGAAGGACTTTTTCCGGGTGAGCGACTCCAACGACTTTACCGTCGTCAGATATGCCTATATAAAGATCGCCGCCGTCCGTATTGGCGAAGGCTATGATTTCCTTTTTGATGTCCGGCGTATATTCCCTTTTCAACTCGATGTTTTCGCTCTCGGAATATTTCATGCTCAAACCGCCTTCTCTCTTTCTATCACATTCTATCACATTCTTGCACTGAAAGCAAGTGAAAGAATAAAAATATGTGACCGGTTTCTTTTATTTTTAGTCATTTTTAACTTTACGGCGTCGCGGCGGCGTCGGAAAATTTTATCTTATAATGTGGCCGCCTTATTTTCTTTCACCCACTCAACGAGCTGGCAGTCGCGCATTTCACATTCGTGCATCTCGTGTCTTGGAAGTATTCTGACCTTTTTGAACCCGCATTTCTCGTAGCACGCTATGGCGCGGGCGTTCCGACATTGCGGGTCCATCACGATGCGATCGGCGCCGCATTTGATCGCAAGATATTGCACGACGCTGGTCACCAGTAACGTTCCGATGCCTCTGTTCCAGTGATCCGGTTCGCCGATGAACTGGTCCATTCCGTAGATCGTTTCCTGCATATCTTCGTAACCGTATATGCGGCGCTCGTGTTCGCCGACAACGTAAAACTGCGCTTATCCTATCGGCACGCCGTCATATTCGACGATGCACCTCGTCTCTTCTGAGTTGTCGTAAAAATTCTCATCGATATCGGCCATGGTGTGCGGTCGGTTGCGACCTTCGTAAAATTCGAGCACGAAAGGGTCGTTCAGCCATTTATATAAAAAGGGCCTGTCCGTAACCACTAGTGGGCGGGCAATCAGTCCGCCATTTTGAATAATGTTCATTTTCGATTCCGGTCACTTCGATTCTAAGAAAGTCGAGGCCGCTGAAAAGATGGCGGACCTAATTAAACTATCGTAACGTAGAGGCGTAAAACATCACTCACACAGCTGTTTTCAAAATCGTTGTTAAACAATGCTTTTCAGCAAGTGTGTCCAATTTGTGTCCAACTCCCAAAAATTATTAAAAAAAGAGTTTCCTATAAAAACCAAAAACCCCCGCATTCACGGGGGCTTTCTTAAGAGCCAACCACGGGATTTGAACCCGCGACCTGCGGTTTACGAAACCGCATAAGGCACTTCGGCCCTCAGCGGCCATTTTTTATATATCAAAGTTTACGCATGTTTTCAATGATACGGTTTGGGTCTTCTTCGGCCGTTATCGGGCGCTTTATGTAACGATTGTCAGCAAAGTGTCAGCAAGAAATTTTCATTTTATTCCCTGATCTTACAGGTACCTACGCTAATTGCTCTTTCAATTTCAGGCCTTTTTCCGTTATCGTATATTTCTGGTTCGGGGCGCGCGGCGAGTCCGGATTGGTCATTTCAATATAACCACCGTCAAGTGCTGATTTAATGTAGTTATATAGAAAAGTTTTGCGGTGTTTTAAATTGAGCAATTGCATGAGCTCGGCTATACCTGCCGGCTTATCTGGAAAATATAAAATCAATTTGCTTACTTGAGCGGTTACTTGAGCGGTTACTTGAGCGGTTACTTGAGCGGTCGATTTATCAACTTTTGTCTTCTGGTATGACTTTTCATCTTTTTTAGACTCAACTAGCGGCAGTTTGAATTCGAACGCCTTTCTTCCGCGATCGTTCACGTATTCGGGCTCGGGATGCCCCAGCTCGACCCACTGCGTTTTCATCATGCGAAGCCCTGTCCCGGCCTGTTCGCACAGCGACAGGCGCCTGAACGCGGCCGCTATCTTCGGGTTGCGCGCTTCTTTCTCGCCCGGTTCCATAAGGTTCGCATAGTTGCCGAAAACGTCGCCGGGGTTCCATAACCAGACGACATCCTTATAAAATTTGATGACCGCTTTCCGGCTGTGATCGCCGTAATCCTGATGGATCAAAAGGTTTATGGCGGCCTCGCGGAATACACGATAGCCCGGCGGAGTGTCGTCGCGCATCATCGTATGAGGATCGATGCCGGTGAATGGTCTCGGCTCATACTGGTAATATTTTGCGACAAGTCCCTGCCAGGTCTTTATTATGTTTTCCTCGTAAACGACGCGGTCGAGCCAGCGCATTTCGGGCTGCGGGTCATCTATGTCAGTCGGAATCCATTGGACATCAAGCGTAGGCCTCGGAATTATATGATGTATTGCCGTAGAAGTGCCGAACAACATTATGGCCGCGCGCGTGGGCCTGAGTTTCCGGCTTTGTTTTACCAGATATCCCCATTCATAAAGGAAGTCGTTATCCGAAATATCTTCGTCATGGCCCGGATTGACCTGATAAAAATGGCTGCGATACCAGTGGATCGACTTTTTATCCAGCGCTTCTTCAAGCGGAAAATCGAATATCTGGCCGTCCCAGCGATCCTGGTTCGAATCGCGCAGCAGGCGTTCGATCTCAGGCATGGAAGCCTTTTGATCTCCACCGCCACGGCGGATGAACGTCTGGCGGATATCGCCATGAAGGTATATCGGCTTATGGTGCCGCGGCGCTTCTGGAATATAAAACGCAAGAATAGATTTGCCATCGATAGTTATGAGGCTTTCCTTTACGCCGATATCATGGTTCACCTTATTGTCCGCTCGAAGCGCGCTCAGAAAGTCGTTCTGGACCTTATCGACAAGTTCGACGCCGACGGGCTGGTAGTCGTCTTTTACAAGCGTTACGCCGAAAACTATCCAGCCGCCATTGGCGTTAGCAAATGCCGATACGGTCTCATAGGCGGATTTTGGAACTTCGCGCCGCGCTTCCTTGAACTCGACATCGTTCCATTCATGGGCTTTTAGCAGTTTTATTAATTTTTCTTTTGTCATAAATCACCAGGTATTATGAAATCATTGGTGTTTAAATTACATTTTTGCCAGCGAATTACATAATCTTCATTTATTAAATTTGTTGCTCGGATGCCTAAATTTTTGTTGCATTTTGATAATATGTCTTCCCAGTATTTCTGCAAGAAGAACGGGCACGGCATTACCTATTTGCCGTGCAATATGAACATTTGTCCCAAAAAACACATAACCATCTGGAAAAGTTTGTATTGCCGCCGCTTCACGCAAGGTAATGGCTCTATCCTGATCTGGATGTCCATATCGTCCATTTGAAATGCTGTTACATCGCGCAGTTAAAGCTGGCGCCGGACGATCCCAATGCATCCTACCATAAACATCTGTATGCCCTTCATAATTTTTCTTGTGACATTCTAAATATAAGTTTTGAGGCCATGAACGCCTGTCTCCGCCATCCTTGGGAGTTTGTTTCATCCTGTTTATGTTAATCGGCGTAAGCACTGCCGCTACGTGATTCTTTATCGTCGGATGAACTGAACCTGCAGATATGGGTGGAAAATGTGAAATTGCCTCTCTAACAGTTCTAAATTTTTTTAGCGAATTTCCATATTCTGGAGCAGGGAGAGATATCGAACCATATAATGATGCCAGTAGAATAAGACGTTTACGGTTTTGTGGAACGCCATAATTTTTGGCATCAATTACTTCAAACGAATAATGATATCCGTTATTATCCAACATACGAAGAAACCTTGTAAATGTGCTGTTCCCTTTAACTTTCATCATTCCTGGTACGTTTTCGATAAGTATAAATCCAGGCTTTGCTTGCTCGATTATTCGCGCAAATGATAACAATAGCGTAGATTGTTCTACCGAACGCGGCCCTTTTCTTTGTTGACTGAAGGGTTGACAAGGAGCACATCCTGCAAAAAGCATTTCTGAAAAATTTATTTTTTTTGAATATTGCGTTAACTCATCTAAGGTAATATTTTTAATGTCTTTACTGACAAACTTAGAAGGCGAATTATTATGTTCATAAGTATTTTTGCATTTGAAATCAATATCAAAACCAGCCAGAACTTTTATTCCAGCATCAAGTAATCCACGGGTTAGACCACCAGCACCGCAAAAAAAATCATAAGCATATAAAATTTTCATTTGCTATCCTCAAACTTTGCTATTATCGAATCTGCCCAAGAACCAAAATCACGTTCTGGCAATCCAGGCCTACATGAAGTAAGCATATATGCCCAAGAAACTAACTCGCGAAATGGACTGTCTACGGAAGCAATAATTTTATACCTTTTAGAATTGTCATTCGCTACTTCTGAAATCGGTACAAACTCAAGGCTTTTAAGATCTGCAGCCATTTCAGGGATTTCGCCAGGCAAACTTGGAATTATTAAAATTTTTTGGTAGAATCCTTGAGTAAGAATATTTCTAATTAAATTATCTTTGAGATTCTTTTGATCAGAAGTTTTGCATAGGCGCATTTGAGAATTATATTTTGTTATCGGAAAGCATTTTGCTACAAGAGCATGCTCGACTTTGGGCTTTCGTTTTTTCTTGTTTTTGGGATCTTTTTCTAAATCAAAAACAAGATCACAAGAAGGGGTTAATACAATTCGAAATGCTTCAGCAATGTTTTTATCTTCTGCTGTTAAACGGATAACATCACCTAATTTCATATAATGGTCAAATGGTGGATAAATGTATTGTTCCCAACTAAAAACTCGGCCATTGATGTTTTCACTATCTATTAATGCACTAATTCTTCTTAGTCCACATCTTATAATAATATCCTTTCGCGTGTTATCATCGTATTTTGCCATAAATGCCTGATTCGCTAATTCCCGAATTGCAATACAGAAAGCTCCATCAAGGCGTTTTTCAATATCTTTAATTGCCGTGATATGCTCAGTAAAACTTTCTAAAGCTTTTTCAAGATGCCCTATGCTGGTACTACCTTTAGTTACCTTTTTTATAAAATTATGTCCGTTAACACGTTCATCGGTAATACTTTCTGGAAGTGCAGAATAAATAATAATCGGGCAGAATCTAAAGTTCCAAATGTCGTTAAATATTTTTTCTCCAAAAGGTTTTTCGTCGGGTTCTGCTCCTTCCGATAGCAAATCTAATATAATAACGTCTGGAAGAAAACTTTTAATTATTTGTGATGCTTCTTCAAAATTAGATATTCGGCAATCGTGCCCTTTTGCTTCAAAATTTTCTTTAGGATCTATTACTGATTTTGTTTGATCATCAACAAAAAGTAATTTGAGTATCATTTTCGAGGCCCCCCTAATTTTGTAAATAAGGAATATCAAAGAAAAATGACACTCCTTTACCATTTTCAGAATTTTTCAGACCGAGTTTCCCTTCATATTCAGCGACGAGTTCCGATACAACTGTAAGTCCCATGCCAATTCCTCCAGGTTTTCGTGTTACTCCCGGCCAAAAAATTTTTTCAATATCTTCTTCCTCTATTTCCGGACCATTATTATTTACAGTCAATCTGACGCGAGGTTTGTTAGGAATGTAATTAATAGTAAAAGAAATTATTCGTTTGTAACTAACTTGTCCAAGCCAATAAGTTGCATTACTTATAAGATTGAGAATAATTGCATCAAGCTCTCCGGCATCAACTGCGACACGTGTTTTACTATCAGGAACATTGCATAATATTTTCTTTCTGGTAATTTCTCCATGTTGCATATCCAAACAAGCATTTATTCGTTCTTCGAGAATAGAATTATTTTTGCGTTTACGAAAACTTCTGCTGGCTAATGGTAGAAATGTATCAGAAATTTTTTCTAAGGACTCTATTGCATCACAAGCACGAGTATATTTTTGAAGTACATCGTCTTTGAAAGGACCTAGGCGTAATTTTAACAAATCAAGAAACGCACCTACCGAAGTTGCTCTATTTCGGATCTCGTGAACAATCATTTGGGCAACAGTACCAATTGTTGCTAACCGACTGTAATATGTAAATCTTTCCTGAATGATTTTCTTAGCTAATCCTAAATTGGCAGAGTAACTCTTTATTACAGGTAATAAATCGTTTACATCAGCACCGTCTTTTATCATTTCTGATGTTTGATCAACAAATTTTGATGCGTCCAAATCTGAAAAGAGATCTTCGATTGGTTTTGCCCGATCAATTTTTGAACGATCGATGTCTCGTTCATTCTCCATCATGTTAATAATAGATTTGAGAATTTCTTGAAATTCAGATACTTCTAAACAATATGCAAGACCTTCTCTATTGCTAGTGTCAGTGAGTTCAGGATTTTCTGAAGCCGAAATTGAAACATATCCAACAATTTGGCTTGTACTTAGTCGGGTTCCGACTTTACTGACTCGACGAAGATCAAGCCCGAGCCAATCTCTCGCATCATCAGATTTTGGAAGAGCCAGAAGACCGTCTCGATATACAGATATTCCTTTATGAGCCTTTATAGATTTTCTGATTTTCGCCTTTTGCAGATCGAAATGATCTGCTATTTCTTGAGTATCTTCTGGACCAATGTCCCAAGCTCGGATTTCAAAAGAAAACGCACCTGCATGATACATTTTGGGATTTAAACGAAACCTCTTTTTTTCTTTAACGACATCACATATTTGTTCCCAAGAATGGACAATTTCTTTTGAACGCCCGTTATTTTCTGTTATTGAAGAAAATTTATATTCACCGGTAATTTTGCCTGTTTCATCAACATGACCCGTACCCGATTTGACGGACGCATAGAAGACACAGTATAATATACATAGAGAGGT